>JAICTR010000170.1 GCA_025936275.1 Burkholderiales bacterium | reverse complement strand
GAGCGCGTCTCCGCATCGCTCACGCGCTTCGGCGTGCTCGGCGCGAGCCAGCTCGACGACCTCGCGCGCCAGGTGCGCGAGCTCAACGACCGGCTGCAGGCCTCCGGCGCGCCGGAAACGCGCAAGCGCCCGCGCCGCGGCACGAAGAAACGCGCCGCGAGCCGCCCGGCCGCGAAGGCGAAGGGGCGCACTACGAAGCGCTCGAAGGCCGCGGCGAAGCCGCGCGGCAAGCGCGCCGCGTAGCGGCACGGCGAAAAAAAACGGGCCGGTGAAACCGGCCCGTCGGAACAAAAACGCCGGCGGGGCCGGCGCGGGATCACTTCATGTGCTTGGAGACCAGCTTCGTCATCTCGAACATCGATACCTGCTTCTTGCCGCCGAACACCTCGCGCAGCTTGTCGTCGGCATTGATCATGCGGCGATTGGTCTTGTCCTGGAGGTTGTTCTTCTTGATGTAACCCCACAGCTTGCTGGTGACTTCCGTCCGCGGCATGGGATTGGAGCCGACCACCGCAGCGAGCGTGCTGTCCGGGGTCATCGGCTTCATGAAGGCTGCGTTCGGCTTGCGCTTCGCGGCGGGCTTCTTCGCCTTGGCGGCCGGTTTCTTCGCCGCGGATTTCTTCATCGGCTTCTTGGCGGCGGACTTTCTGGCCGCCGGTTTTTTCGCTGCCTTCTTGGCTTTCTTAGCTGCCATTGATGAATCCTCCAATCTGGTGGTGACGTTGAGTTCTCATTCATCTCGCCCGATAGGCGCGACAGCGAGAGGATGCCCAAGCGGAAAACAGGTTGTCAATGGTTTTCACTCGGAAAAACCGCTTTCTTCCCTCTGGCGTCTCGCATGCGCAACAACTCGCGCGCGCCGAGCGCGCGAACGCGTTTCCGAGGAGAATGCGCCATGCCCGGATCGATCCCGCGCCGCCCGCGTCCCGGCGATGCCGCGCCCGACTTCAGCGCGCTCGCCGGCGATGGGCGCACCATCCGCCTCGCCGATTTCCGCGGCCGCAAGCTCGTCCTGTATTTCTATCCGCGGGACGACACGCCGCATTGCACCCGCGAAGCGTGCTCGCTTCGCGACGGCATGGGCGCGCTCGCCGCGCGCGGCGCGGCGGTGGTGGGCGTCTCCGCGCAGGGCGCGGCCTCCCATCGGGCGTTCGCCGCGAAGCACGGCCTCGGCTTTCCGCTCCTCGTGGATGAGGACCGGGCGATCGGGCGCGCGTACGGCGTCCTCGGCGGACGCGGCCTCCTCGCGCGGCTGCGCACCGCCGCGGGGCTCGCCGCGCGCGTCACCTTCGTGATCGACGAGGCCGGCCGCATCGCCCACGTGATCGAGCGCCCCGACGTAGCGCGCCACGCGGAGGAAATCCTCGCGCTCCTCTAGGCGCCGCGGGCCGCTTCGAGCGCTTCCACGAGCCCCGCCACGAGCCGCGGCGAGCGCAGCATCGCGATGTGCCCGAGCCCCGGGATGACGACGTCCTGCGCGCCCTCCAGGCGGCAGCTCGCCTGCGGAATCACCATGTTGTCGTGCGCGGAGCGGATCGACGTGGTGCGCGCTCGGATCGTGAGATCCGCGTTCGCGAGCCGCGCGAGGAACTCGCTTCCCGGCCGCATCTCGCGCGCATTCCGCCCGAGGCCGAGCCACGCGAGCACGCTGCCATGGTGGGGAGTGCCGAGCGTCACGAGGCAGGCGATGCGGCCTGCGCCGTGCCGCGCCGCGTATGCGCGCGCGACCAGCCCGCCCATGCTGTGCCCGACCAGCGCGACCCGTGCGTGGCCGGTTCCCGATGCGATGCGCTCCACGTGCGCGGCGAGCTCGTCGGCCGAATCCTCGATCGAGGCGAGCACCTGCGAGAAGGTCGGCGCGAAGATCGGCGACACGCCGCGCGCCTCGAGCGCGCGCACCAGCGGCCGGAAATACCCGCGGTTCGCGTAGTAGCCGTGCAGCAGGATCACCGGCATGGGGACGCTCGGCGCGAGCGGCGGATCGGCACGCAGCGCCAGGCGTTCCCAGGGAAGATACAAGAGGTTCGCGGCGAGGAGCGCGCGCCATTCGCGCAGCACCAGCAGGAAGCCGCCCGCGACGCCGATCCGCTCTGCGGGAGCGCGCGGCGAGCGCAGCAGCCAGGCGATCGCGTTGGAGAGCATCACCAGCGCGAGGCGCGCGCCGGCGAACCAGGCGACGACGCCCGCGCCGATCGCGAGCGCGTCCCAGCCGTGGGCGGCATGGAGCCAGGCGGCCACGGCGAGGCAGGCCGCGAGCTCGACGAGTTGCGCGATGCGCAGGGCGCGGGCGAGCATGGGCCGCGAGTATAGCGGGGCACGCTCGCGCGCGTGCTACCATCGCCGCCACTCGCCGCCCGCGAGGGAAGCATGCCGCTCCACGCCGCGACCGTCTTCCTCAGCGCGTTCCTGCTGTTCCTCGTCCAGCCGCTCCTCGCGAAGCAGATCCTGCCCTGGTTCGGCGGCGCCGCGATCGTGTGGACGCTCGCGATGGTGTTCTTCCAGTCGGGCCTGCTCGTCGGGTACGCGTACGCGCATGTGCTCGCGAGCCGCGTCGCCCCGCGTGCCCAGGCGCCCATCCACGTCGCGCTCCTCGCGGCGAGCCTCACCTTCCTGCCGCTCGTTCCCGATCCCTCGTGGAAGCCGCAGGGCGGCGCGAGCCCCGCGATGGGGATCCTGGGCCTGCTCTTCGCGACCGTCGCCCTGCCGTACGCGCTGCTCTCCGCGACGAGCCCGCTGGTGCAGGCGTGGCACGCGCGCGCGCGGCCCCGCGAGAGCCCGTACCGGCTGTTCGCCCTTTCGAACCTCGCCTCGATGCTCGCCCTGCTCGGCTATCCGTTCGTGGTCGAGCCGCGGCTCACGTCGCACGCGCAGTCGCTCGCCTGGTCCGCGGGCTACGGCACGTTCGCGGCGACCTGCGCGGCGCTCGCCTGGAGGAGCCGAACGCTTCCCGCGGCGCCGCATGCGCACGTGCACGGCGACGAGGCGCCGCCCCGCCTTGCGACGATGGCGCTCTGGCTGGCACTCTCCGCGACGGGTGCCGCGCTGCTCCTCGCGGTCACCAACCACCTCACGCAGAACATCCCCTCGATTCCGCTGCTGTGGGTGGTCCCCCTCGCGATCTACCTCCTCACGTTCATCCTCTGCTTCGAGAGACCCGAGCGCTATTCGCGCGACGGCTACCTCGCGGCGCTCTCAGCGATGGTCTGCGTCATGGCGTGGTTCCTCCTCGATCGGCGGCTGCAGTTCCAGCTCGCGTGGCAGTCGGCGGTGTTCGCGGTCGGGCTCTTCGTCGCCTGCATGTTCTGCCACGGCGAGCTCGCGCGCGCCAAGCCCGCGCCGCGCCACCTCACCGCCTTCTATCTCGTCGTGGCCGCGGGCGGCGTGGTGGGCGGTGCCCTGGTGGGCATCGTCGCGCCGCGCGTGCTGCCCGGGTACCTCGAGCTGCAGGTGGCGCTCGTGGCGCTCGCCGCGCTCGCGCTGGCGCTCAATCGCCGGCGCGCGTTGCGCGTGGCGGCGATCCTCGGCGGCGTCGCCTGCATCGCGGCGGGCGCCCTCGCCTGGCGCATCCACGACTTCACCGCGGGCACCGTGTTCATCGAGCGCAACGACTACGGCGTGGTGCGCGTGAAGGAATCGCAGGTCGACGCCGCCGACCCCGACACGCGCTATCGCACGCTGGTGCACGGTTCGATCCTGCACGGCGAGCAATGGCTCGCGGAGAAGTACCGCCGCGCGGCGACGACGTACTACAAGACCAGCTCGGGCATCGGGCGCACGCTCCTCGCCTTCGAGGGACGCCCGATCCGCGTCGGCATCATCGGCCTGGGCGCGGGCACCCTCGCCGCCTACGCCGATGCGGACGACGTGTACCGCTTCTACGACATCGATCCCGCGGTCGTGAAGGTCGCGAATACGTGGTTCACCTACCTGCGCGACAGCTCGGGAAAGATCGAGGTCGCGCTCGGCGACGCGCGCCTGAGTCTCGAGCGCGAGGCGCCGCAGCGCTTCGACGTGCTCGCGGTGGACGCGTTCTCGGGCGATTCGATTCCGGTGCACCTCATCACCGAGGAGGCGGTCGACGAGTACCTGCGGCACATGAAGCCGGGCGGCGTGATCGCGTTCCACATCTCCAACCGCTTCCTCGACCTGAAGCCCGTGCTCCTCGCGATCGCCGCGCGCAAGGGCCTCCAGTTCGCGTTCCTCCACGAGCCGGACGACGCCGGCGGCACGACGAGCGACTGGGTGGTCCTCACGCGCGAGCGCCCGTTCCTCGCGCGTCCGGCCATCGCGGAGATCACCGAGCCCGTGGCGCCGGACCCGGGCTTCCGCTCCTGGACCGACGACTACAGCAGCCTCCTCCCGGTGCTCAGGTACTGAGCGCCTCGGCGACCCGCGCGGCGACCATCAGGCTCACGCGCGCGTTCGATTCCAGCGTGAGCCCGGCGATGTGCGGCGTGAGGACGAGCCGCGGCACGCCGGCGAGCGGCGAGCCGGCGGCGAGCGGCTCGGACTCGAACACGTCGAGCGCGGCGCCGCCCAGGTGCCCGTCGTGCAGCAGCGCCGCGAGGGCGGCCTCGTCCACCACGCCGCCGCGCGCCGTGTTCACGAGGATCGCGCCGCGCTTCATGCGCGCGAGCCGTTCGCGGCCGAGCAGCCCCTTGGTCTGCGGCGTGAGCGGCACGTGCAGCGACACCACGTCGCTCCCGGCGAGCAGCGCATCGAGCGAGCGCGGCCGGACCTGGTGCCGCGCCCAAGCCGGGTCATCGTCGCCGAGCTGCGGGTCGTGCGCGACAACTTGCAGCCCGAGCGAGCGCGCCTTGCCCGCCGTGATGCGGCCGATGCTGCCGAATCCCACCAGCCCGAGCGTCTTGCCGGACGCCTCGCGCCCGCCGGAAAGCGCCGTGCGCGGCCAGCTTCCCGAGGCGACCTCCGCGGTCGCCAGGTAGGCGCCGCGCAAAAGCACGAGCGCCATCGCGATCACGTACTCGGCGACCGATTCGGCGTTGGCGCCCGTCGCCGGATACACGCGGATCCCACGGGCCGCGCACGCCGCGACGTCGATGTTGTCGAGTCCCACGCCGAGCCGCCCGACGACGCGCACCTTCGATGCCGCATCGAGCAATGCGCCGCGCACCTGCGTGCGGTTGCGCACGATCCACGCATCCGCGTTCGGCAATGCCGTGGCAAGCGCGGCGCTGTCGTCGACCAGCGCCGGCCGGTAGTCCACCTCGAAACGCGCGCGCAGCTCCTCCACCGCCGGTGCGTCCATGAATTCGCTGATGACGATGCGCTTCATCGATCCTCCCTCGAGCCGGCGAGCCTGGCGGCCGCCGTGCGCCGCGCCAGATACGCGGTCACCTCCTGGCGGTCGTGCGAGAGCTGCTTCATGCGCAGGAAATAGCCGCCCCCGCCCAGCGCCTCGTCGATGAGCGCGCGGCAACGCTCCACCTCTTCCCAGCGCTTCTTCATCGGCAGCTTGAGGTTGAAGATCGTGCCGCCGCACCAGCCTTCGGCCACCCAGCGCGCCGCGAGCCGCGCGATGCGCGAGGGGCTTTCGACCATGTCGCACACCATCCAGTCCACCGGCTCGGCGGGCTGGAAGTGGAATCCGTCATCGCGCCGGTGCTTCACCAGGCCGCTCTCGAGGAGCGCGGCGTCGATGTCGCCGTTGTCCACGGCGATCACGCGCATGTGGCGCTGCACGAGCTGCCACGTCCATCCGCCGGGCGAGGCACCGAGGTCCACCGCGGTCATCCCCGGGGCGAAGAGCTTCGCGCGCGCCTTGTCGTCGAAGAACTCGAGCAACGCCTCGGCGAGCTTGAGCGTCGAGCGCGAGGGCGCGGCGGCGGGCATGCGCAACCGCACGATGCCCATCGGCCACGGCGAGCTGTTCGCGACCGCGGCGAGGCCGACGTAGCACGCACGTCCGCCGACGAAGAAGACATGCAGCCGGTCTTCGGCTTGCGCGTCGCCGATGGCGATGCCCGATTGGCGAAGCGCCTCGTCGAGGTGCGGCGCGAGCGGGCGCGTGAGCGAGGCGAGCGCCTTGCCGTCGTTGGTATCGGGCATCTCGATCGCGAGCTCGCGGAAGCGCTTGCCGAGAGCGCGTGCCGCCTGCGCGATGGGGCGCGCGCGATCCGCCTCCGGCAGCGCCGAGAGCAGCTCGCCCACGCGCACCATCTGGCGCGGAAACACCAGGCGGCGGAACTCGACCTGCTTGCCGAGCTCGGCCCCCATCTCCTCCTGGTGCGCGTGGAACACCGCGAAGCCGCTCTCCGGCCGTGCCTTGACGTAGCCCTCGACGCCCATCGCGGCCGCGACCGCCGTGATCTCCTGCGCGCACTCCTTCTCGAAGCCCGCGCGGCATTCGAGCAGCAGGCGCGAGGCGCTCACGCCGCCCGCGCGCCGCGGAAGAGCGCGAAGAAGTTCTCGCTCGTCGCGCGCGCGATCTCCTCCAGCGGCACGCCGCGCAGGCGTGCGACTTCCTCGGCCACGTGGCGCACGAACGCCGGCTCGTTGGTCTTGCCGCGGTGCGGGACCGGCGCGAGGAACGGCGAATCGGTCTCGACCAGCATGCGCTCCGACGGCACACGCGTCGCCACCTCGCGCAGTGCCTGCGCGTTCTTGAAGGTGACGATGCCCGAGAAGGAAATGCGAAAGCCCATCGCCATCGCCGCCTCGGCCACTTCCCAGCTCTCCGTGAAGCAATGCATCACG
>JAICTR010000034.1 GCA_025936275.1 Burkholderiales bacterium | reverse complement strand
TTATCCCTACTACTCCGGGGGGCTCCGGGCGGAGCCCCCCCGCGAGGACGCTGCTGCGTGTGGCGGCCCCCCGCCGCGGCTCCACCCCGGGGTGCAAGGGGCGGGCGGTCACGCGGGACTGTTCGCCCCGGCGAACCGACTGCGAACTTCGAATCGAAGAACATCCCGTGACGATTGCTGAAATTCGCGGAGCCCATTGCAGCCCTTGGGGTGAAGCCTCGCCGGGGGACGAGGTGACCAACGAGCGGTAGGTGATGCAGAAGAATCAGCGGGGCGATCGGACGAGCCCCGCCGCGACGACGGTGGATCGTGAGGCGGCACCCCGGCGAGGCTTCACCCCGGGTTGCAAGGGGCGATGGCGGTCACGCGGAGCTGCTCGAGGCTGGCGCGCCGAGTGCCAACGGGAACAGAGAGTCAGTCCGCCGTCTCCGCCACCCGCGCGAGCGGCACCGGCGTCTCGACGAAACCGAGATCGCGCGAGACGTCGCGCGCCGCGACGATCAGCATGTGCGCGAGCTCCTCGCGCCGCACGCCGAGGATCGACTTCTCCGCGCCCCACACGCCGAGCGCCGCGACGACGCCGCCGGTGCGGTCGCGAATCGGGGCGGCGAGCCCCGCCACGCCCACCCGGAATTCGCCGCGGTTCACCGCATAGCCGCGCAGCCGCGTCTCCTCCAGGTCGCGCTCGATGTCCTTGCGCCGCGTGAGCGTGAGCGCCGTGTAGCGCTTCAGGTGCGTCATCGCCTGGTCGAGGCATTCCGGCGGCAGCCACGCGAGCATCGCCTTCCCCGTCGAGGTGACGCTCGCCGCGACGCGCGTGCCGATGCTCGTCATCGCCTTGAGCGGCTGCGAGCTGTCGGCCTTGTCCACGTACACGACGAAGCCCGAATCGAAGACCGCGAGCTGCACCGATTCGTGCGTGTCGGCGCACAGGCGCCGCAGGCGGGGCTGCGCCACGCTCACCAGGTCCACGTCGCGCACCAGGAGCGAGCCCAGCTCCCAGAGCTTCAACGTCGGCGAGTAGAACGTGGTGACAGGATCCTTCTTGACGTAGCCCAAGGCCGAGAGCGTCGAGAGCAGGCGATAGACGTTCGGCTTGGTGAGGCCCAGCTGGCGCGCGAGCTCGGTGAGGCGGCGCGGCTGGCCGGAGCGGACCAGCGCTTCCAGCAGGTTCATGGCCTTCTGGACCGTCTGTTCCATGCGAATCCCCGAGGAGGGAAGCGGGGGAATATCCTACTCCGGCGCGCGAAACTTCGCCGGGCGCGCGGCTAGATCAGGCGTGGGCGGTCGGGCAGCTCGTTGGCATGCGCGCTCTCGCCGGGAAAGTGGCGCGCGAGGAGCTCCGAGACCGCGCGCACGCCGGCGATCGCGCCGGCGGTGTACTCGCCCGCGGCGAAGTGGCCCTCCATCATGCGGCACAGGGATTCCCACTCGATGGCGGCGACCTTCGCGTCGATCCCGCGGTCGGCCACGATCTCCACGCGCCGGTCCGCGAGCAGGAGGTAGATGAGGACGCCGTTGTTTTCCTCGGTGTTCCAGGCGCCCTGCGCGGCGAAGAGCTCGCGCGCGCGTTCGCGCGAGCCCATCTCGCGCCACAGCTGCGCGGTGGTGAGCTCCGCTTCGACCACGAACATCACTTGCCCGCGATGGCGCTTCTCCTGCGCCGCCACCTCGCGCTGGATCGCGTCGAGCGCCGTCGGCGGGAAAGCGCGCCGTTGGCGCATCGGGTTCATCGACACGTGCCGCCAGAAGCGCGCGAGCTGCATCACCACCGCCCCGAGGCGCCGCCGCCGTCGAAGCCGCCGCCTCCGCCGCTGAATCCGCCGCCGCCGCCGAATCCACCGCCGCCGCCGAAGCCGCCCCCTCCGAAGCCCCCACCCCACCCAGGGCCGACGCGCACGCCGCGGCCGATGCCGCTCGCGCCCACCAGCGTGAAGAGGAACGCGGCGAACGCGGCGAGCGCCCCGAAGGCGAGGCTGCCGAACACGAGCCACGCCGCGAGGCCGGTGAGCCCCGAGGTGAGGCCCGCGCCGAAGAGGCGCCCGAAGAGGCCGCGCAGGATCATCCCCGCGACCGGCACGAGGAAGAACGCGACGAAGAAGAAGTTGGAGAACGACGACTGCGTGCCCACTTTGTGCGCCGCCGCGCGCTTCTCGGGCAGCGGCAGCTTCTCACCCTCGATCGCCTTCACGATGGCATCCACGCCGGCCTCGATGCCGCCGGCGAAATCGCCGTTGCGGAAGCGCGGCGCCACGATGTCGGCGACGATCTGCTTCGAGAGGTAATCGGTGAGCGTGCCCTGCACGCCGCGCCCGGTGTGGATGCGCATCGCGCGCTGCTGCATGGCGATCACGAACAGCACGCCGTCGTCGACGCCCTTGCGGCCGAGCTTCCACTCGTCGGTCACGCGCGTCGCGAAGTCGAAGATGTCCTCCTCGCCGAGGGAAGGCACGATCAGCACCACCACCTGCGAGCCGTGGCTGCGCTCGAAGTCGGCGAGCTTCTGGTCGATCGCGGCGCGCTGCGGCGCGGTGAGCGTGCCCGCCTGGTCGATCACGTGCGCGCTCAGCCGCGGCACCGGAATCGGACCCGCGTCGTTCGCGGGCGGCGGCGAGGCGGCGCCTGCGGCGGCCGCGACGAGGAGCGCCGCGGCCGCGGCGAGGAGCTTGCGCAGCATCTACTTGCCGGCCGGCGCGGGCACCGCGGACGGCGCCGCCGGCGCGGCGGGGACCGCCGACTTCGGCGCGAAGTCCACCCTGGGCGGCTCGGCGATCGCCTTCTCGTTCTCGACCGTGAACGACTCCTTGGTCTTGTAGCCGAACATCATCGCGGTGAGGTTGCTCGGAAACTGCCGCACCAGGATGTTGTAGTCCTGCGTCGCCTTGATGAAGCGATTGCGCGCCGTGGTGATGCGGTTCTCGGTGCCCTCGAGCTGCGCCTGCAGCTCGCGGAAGTTCTGGTCGCTCTTGAGCTGCGGATAGTTCTCCGCCACGACCAGGAGCCGCGAGAGCGCGCTGGTGAGCTGGCCCTGCGCCTCGGCGAAGCGCTTCATCGCCTGCGGGTCGTTCAGCGTCTCCGGGGTCACCTGGATCGAGCCCACCTTCGCGCGCGCCTGCGTGACGCCGAGCAGCACGTCCTTCTCCTGGCTCGCGTAGCCCTGCACCGTGGCGACGAGGTTCGGGATGAGGTCGGCGCGGCGCTTGTACTGGTTCAGCACCTCGGCCCATGCGGCCTTCACCTGCTCGTCCTTCGTCTGGAACTCGTTGTAGCCGCAGCCCGAAAGCAGCAGCGCGGCGAGCAGCGGAAAGGCCCACAGCAACTTGCGCATCTCCTGGTCTCCTGAATGTCGTCGGGCGGAAGGATCGCCTGCGCCGACCATGGGGCCGGCGCGGGCGCATTTCAAGCGGCGAGCTCGCGCATCGTGCGGCGCGCGAAGACGAGGTCTTCCCAGCCCTTGCCCTTCTCGTGCGGGGTGCGCAGGAAATAGGACGGGTGGTAGGTCACCACGAGCGGCGTGTCGCGATAGCGATGCACGCGCCCGCGCAGGCTGGCGAGGCTCGCTTCCACTCCGAGGAGCCGCATCGCCGCCGCCTTGCCGAGCGCGACGATGAGCCGCGGCCGGATGAGCTCGATCTGCCGATCGAGGAATGCGGCGCACGCGCCCGCCTCCTCGGGCGTCGGCGTGCGGTTTCCCGGCGGGCGGCACTTCACCACGTTGGCGATGTAGACCTCGCGCCCGCGCTCGAGCCCGATCGCCGCGAGCATCGAATCGAGCAGCCGTCCCGACTGGCCGACGAAGGGCTCGCCCTGCTCGTCCTCGTCGGCGCCCGGCCCCTCGCCGATGAAGAGCCACGGGGCCGATTCGTCGCCGACGCCGAACACCGCCTGCTTGCGCGCGCGGCACAGGCCGCATGCGGCGCACGAACGCACCGCCTCGCGCAGCGCCTCCCATCCCATCGCGGCAACGCCGCAAGGCGCTTCCTCTGCGGTTGCGAACCATGCGGCGACCGCATCGAGCTCGAGCGCCTCGAGGGCGCGCCGGTCGATCACAGCGTGAGCCCGAGGAAGAGCGCGTCCTCGCGGCCATGCGCCGCCGGGTAGTACTCGGGACGGATCGCGATCTGCTGGAATCCCATCTTGCGGTAGAGGTGGCGCGCCGCCGCGTTGGAGGGCCGCACCTCGAGGTACACGATCTGCGCCTTGGCATCGCGCGCCACCTCGACCATGTGCGCGAGGAAACCGCGCCCGACGCCCTGGTTCTGCCACTCCGGTGCGACCGCGAAGTTGAGCAGGTGCGCCTCGTCGAGCGCCACCATGAGGATCGCGTAGCCGATCACCGCGTCGCCGTGGGCGGCGACCCAGCAGTCGTAGCCCGCGGTCACCGAGTCGCGGAAGTTGCCGAGGCTCCACGGGAACTCGTAGAGCGACTTCTCGAGCCGCGCGACCTCGGCGAGGTCGGAGGCGCGCATGCGCCGGTAGTGCAGCTGGGGAATGGGGACCGCGCTCACCGCCTCGCCCTTCGCTCCTCGCTCGTGAGAGCGACCTTGTCGCGCAAGTATAGGGGCGCGGCCTGCTCCGCGGGGAGCGCCGCGCCGCGCGCGAAGCGGCGCGCGGCGAGCCTCGCGACCGCACCGGCGCGCGGAAGATCGCCGCCGAAGCGCATCTGCACCGAGTCGCGATAGGCCTCGCGCAGCCACGGCAGGCGCTCGAAGCCGCTGCCGGTGGCGGCCCACTGCCGGCCGGGAAGCGGCGGCAGGGAGGCGGCGTCCGCGAGGCGCGGCGCGAGGACCTCATCCCAATCCTCGCCGTTCCAGGCGTACGCCGCGAGGTACGCCTCGTTCATGCGCGCGTCGAGCGCCGACACCACGCGCTGCTCGTGCGACTGCTCGGCGAGCGCGAGGAGCGAGGGCACCGGGACCACGGGGCGGTCGCTGGCGAAGGCGAGGCCCTGCACCAGGCCGCAGGCGATGCGGATGCCGGTGAACGAACCGGGGCCCTGGCCGAAGGCGAAGGCATCCATGTGCGCGGCCTCGAGGTGCGCGCGCTGCAGCACGCGGCGGATCATCGGCACCACCATCTCCGAATGGCGGTTCTCGGCCATCGCTTCCTCGACGAAGAGCGCCTCCCCGCGCAGCAGCGCGACCGAGCAAAGCTCGGTGGAGGTCTCGACGGCGAGCAGGTTCACCCAGCCATTATAGCCGAGCAAGCTTTTGCTATTTTATTTACTGATATCAGCTAATTGCTGACAATTCTTAAAGTTGATTCTAGGCCCTGAAGAGATCCAGCGGCTGGAACCGCTCGCCCAGCACCGCGCGCGAATCGATCGACCACCAGCGCTCGAGGAAGCTCGCGTAGTAGGCGCGGAAATCCACCGCATGGGCGAGGTTGCCGTTGCCGTCCAGGCGATCGAGCGCGGGCGAGGCGCCGTGCAGCCCGCCGCGCACCGCGCCGCCGAGCACGAAGTGCGCGCTCGAGGTGCCGTGGTCGGTGCCGCCGCTCTGGTTCTCGCGCGGGCGGCGGCCGAATTCGCCGTAGGTCGCGATCGCCGTGCGTTGCCACAGGTTCGCCTCGACCAGCGCCGAACGCAGCGCGACGAGGCCTTCGGCGAGCTCGCGCAGCAGGTTCGCGTGCACGCCCTGCTGGTTGGCGTGGGTGTCGAAGCTTCCGAGCGAGATGCGGATCGCCGCGACGCCCGCCGGATTCGCCGCGAGTTGCGCCGCGGCGAGCGCGGCGCGGCCGAAGGCGCTCGCGGGAAATTCGGTGCGGAACTCGCGTGCGCCGCGCAGGCGCTCGGCCGACTCCGCGACCTGGCTCTCCACGCGCAGGATGTGCGCGAGAGATGCGTTGCGCGCCCGCGCGCGTTCGGCGCGCGCGAGACGCGCCTCGCGCGCGAAGCGCTCGGGCGTGGAGAGCGCGATCGCGCGCACGCTGCGCCCCGCGAGGGGGCCCATGCCGCCCGCGCCGACCACCACCCCTTCCGCCGCGTAGCTCGCCGGACACGGCGCATGCTCGAGCCCGCGCGCGAGCCAGCCCTCCTCGAGGTACTGGTCGCTGCGCGAGGCCGTATCCCAGATCTCGATCGAGCGGAAATGCGAGAGATTCGGCTCGGGATAACCGATGCCCTGCACGATCGCGAGCTCGCGCGCATCCCACGCCGCCTTCAGCGGCGCAAGCGACGGATGCAGGCCGCATTGCTCGGTGAGCTGGACGACGTCGCCCCGCGCGATCGCAAGGCGCGGGCGCAGGCGCGCATAGGCCGGATCCGCGAACGGCACCACGGTATTGAGGCCGTCGTTGCCGCCCTTCAACTCGACGAGGATCAGCAGCCGGCGCTCGGTGGGGTCGGCGCCCGCGCGCGCGAGGCCGGTCATGCCCGCGGCGGGAATCAGCGCGGAGAGTCGGAGGAATTCGCGTCGGTCCATGGTCCTCACTTCAGTTGGTAAGCCGCATCCGCCACCAGCCCGCGCACACGTTCCGCGGTGCCGACTCGGGCCGTGAGCGCATCGACGGGCGCCGTGGCGAGCACCAGCCGGTCGATCCGCGCATCCGGCGCCGCGCCCAACGTCCGCATCCAGCGCGCGCCATCGAAAGAGTAGTCGCCCATGCCGCGCGCCATCAAGCGCGCCAGGTGCCCGCCGCGCCCGCCCTCTTCCGCCCTGGCATCGCCGACACGCATCGAAGCCTCCCGCACCGCCGGCATGCGGGCACCTGCCGGAGCCCGGAAGACGCGATCGACGAACTGGCGGCGACCGAGGAGCGTCGCCGAATCGATCCAGGCGTCGCCGCCCGGCCAGCCCTTCACGTTCGGCGGCCCGAAGAGGTCCTGGCCGAGGAACGCGCAAGTCACCGCGGCCGGGCGCAGGTCCGCGGGGCGGATCTCGAAGGTGCGAAGCGTGCCCACTACCACGTCGACCGGCGCCTTCACCAGCGACCCGCGATTGCCCGCCGCCCAGAACGCGTCGGAGAGGAACATGGCGCGCAGCAGCGGCTTCATCTCGTAATGCGCGGCGCGAAACACCTGGGCCCAGCGCTCGACCTCGGCTTCGTCGGGCGTCGGCGAGACGAACTCGCGCCACAGCTTCGCCGCGATGAAGCGCGCCGTCTCGGGACGCGCGAGGAGGATGTCGAGCACCTGGTCGCCGTCGAGCGCACCGTGCTCGCCGAGCACCGTCTTCTCGCCGCCATCGTGGAAGAACGGGCGATAACGGTACGCGCCGCTCGCCGGATCCACGCTCCAGCCGGTGAAGGCGCGTGCCGCCTCCTTCACGTCGCGCTCGCCGTAGCGGCCGACGCCCAGCGTGAAGAGCTCCATCACCTCGCGCGCGAAGTTCTCGTTGGGCGCGCCGCGGCGGCTGCGCGCGTTGTCCAGGTACACGAGCATCGCCGGGTCCTTCGCGACCGCGTGCAGGAGCGTCGCGAAGTTGCCGAGCGCCTCGCGGCGCAGCAGCACGTTCTGGCGATACATGAGCTGCGGCGAGCGCACCTTGCGCTGGCTGGTGGCGAAGTGGTTGTGCCAGAAGAGCGTCATGCGCTCGGTGAGCGGGCTCGGCGTCCCGAGCATCTCGCCGATCCACCATGCACGAAGCTGGAGTCCCTGCGCGCGCAGCTTCGCCAGCAACGCCTTGCGCGCCTCGCGGTCCTTCAGGCGCCCGGGGCGCTCGATGGGATCGTCGACGAACGCGGGCGGGCGCGTCGCCGCGGTGCGGCGCGCGCCTTCCAGCAGGCGATCGACGGCGGCCGCGCGATCGAGCGCGGCGAACTCCCGCACCTCGCGGTCGGTCGCGCCGAAGCCCGCGCGATCGAGGAGGTGGCGCGCGTCGCCGTAGCCGAGCGGCGCGGCCGATGCCCCGAGCGATGCGATGACGGCCAGTGCGGCGAGGAAGGTCTTCATCGTGCCGGTCCAGCATGCCACAGACGCGCGCCGGCAGGGACCGGCGCGCGCTGCATCTGTCATCGGCCGTGGCGGTGGCCGAAGCCGGCGCGCAGCTCCTCGGGGGTGAGGAAGCCGTCGCCGTTGGCATCGAGCTTCGCGAAGCGCGCGGCGAGGCGCGGCGCGTTCGCCTGGGCCTCGGCGAGGCTCACCTTGCCATCGCCGTCGCTGTCGAGCTTCTTCCAGCGCTCGGCGCGCTTCTGCTGGAAGCTCGCGCGCACCTCGTCGGCGGTGAGCTGCCCGTCGTGGTTCGCATCCACCGCGTCGAAGCGCTGCGCGGCGAAGGCGAGCGCCTCGTCGCGGGTGAGCACGCCGTCGCCGTTCGCATCCGCGGCCTTGAGCAGGTGCGCGAAGCCGCCGTGGCGGTGGTGGTGGTGACCGCCTTGCGGGCCGGCCGCCGGATCGGCGTAAACGACGAGCGCGGCGCAGGCGAGGCCGAGGGCGGCGAGGATGGAAACGGTCTTCATGCGATCTCCTTTCGTGGGGCCCGGCAATGCGCCGAGCGTAAGACGATCAACGCGCCGCGGGTCGCCCGGGCGACATCCCGGTGGTAACGGGTTGTAAGCGCGGCGGGGCGGCACGGCGCCGCTGTTAACATTCCGTTACATCCGCCGCGGGCGGCGCCCCCGCGCGCCGCTACGATCCTTCCATGCAGACCGGCCAGCGCCAGAAGATCCTCGTGGTCGACGACGACCTGCGCCTGCGCGACCTCCTCAAGCGCTATCTGTCCGAGCAGGGGTTCGCGGTGGACACGGTGCCCGACGCCGCGGCGATGGACCGCAACCTCGCGCGCGTGCGCTACGACCTCCTGGTGCTCGACCTGATGCTCCCGGGCGAGGACGGGCTCGCCATCTGCCGGCGCCTGCGCGCGGCGGGAAACGCGGTCGCGGTGATCATGCTCACCGCCAAGGGCGACGACGTCGATCGCATCGTGGGCCTCGAGATGGGCGCCGACGATTACCTCGCGAAGCCCTTCAACCCGCGCGAGCTCGTGGCGCGCATCCACGCGGTGCTGCGGCGCCAGGCGCCGCCCGAGGCGCCCGGCGCGCCGACCCCCGGGGACAAGGTGGTCGCCTTCGGCCCCTTCGCGCTGAACCTCGGCAACCGCTCGCTCGCGCGCGAGGGCGAATCGGTGCCGCTCACCACGGGCGAGTTCGCGCTGCTCAAGGCGCTCGCGCTGCATCCGCGCGAGCCGATGTCGCGCGACAAGCTGATGGAGCTCGCGCGCGGGCGCGAGCATGAGAGCTACGACCGCTCGATCGACGTGCAGGTGTCGCGCCTGAGGAAGCTCCTCGGCGAGGATCCGCAAGCGCCGCGCTACATCCAGACGGTGTGGGGCTTCGGCTACGTGTTCATCCCCGACGGCGCGCCGCAGAAGTGAGGCTCTTCCCGTCATCGCTGCGCTGGCGAACGCTGATCGTGATCGCCGCCGCGCTGGTGGTCTCGCAGGCCGCGGCGCTCTATCTCCTGCACGAGTACGTGACGCACCCGCGCTATACGACGCGCGTCGGCCACTTCGTGAGCCACCTGAAGACGATCCGCGCGGCGCTGGGCGCGCTCGACGCGCCGCAGCGCGCGCGCTTCATCGACGACATGGTGCGCCAGGAGGGCATCCGCATCATGCCGGTCCGCGGCGACGAGAAGATGCAGCCGGCGGAGACGGAGCTCCCCACGGGCTTTTTCCGGCAGCGCATCCGCGAGACCTTCGGGCCCGACGCCGAGGTGTACGTGCGGCGCGCGGACAGCGGCGGGCGGCGCGGCGCGGCGACGCTCTGGGTGCGCATGCCCACCGCCGGCGACGACTACTGGATCGCGTTCCCGCGCGAGCGCATCGAGCGCGATCCGGTGATGGCGCTCCTCACCTGGGGCGCGCTCGGCCTGGCGATCGCGATCGCGGCGACTTTCTTCGTCGTGCACCGGCTCAATCGCCCGCTCGCCGAGCTCGCGCGCGCCGCGGCGCGCATCGGCAAGGGCGGCGATCCCGCGCCGGTTTCCGAGACCGGCCCCTCGGAGATTCGCGCCGTGGCGCGCGCCTTCAACGAGATGAAGGAGGACCTGCGCGAGAGCGAGCGCGGGCGCGCGACCTTCCTCGCCGGCGTGTCGCACGACCTGCGCACGCCCCTCGCCCGGCTGCGGCTCGAGGTCGAGATGCTCGAGGGCCGCATCGACGCCGATGCGCAGCGCGGCATGGTGCAGGACCTCGAGGACATGAACGCGATCATCGACCAGTTCATCGACTACATGCGCACCGAGGCCGCGGAGCCCCCCGCGCCGGTGAGCCTCGCCGAGCTCGCGCGCTCCTGCGCCGAGCGCGCGGCGCGGGGCGGCGCCTCGGTCGCCTGCGAGCTCGCCGACGTTCCTCCCCTCATGGCACGGCCGCTCGCGCTGAAGCGCCTGGTGGACAACCTCCTCGCCAACGCCGCGCGCCACGCGGGTGGCGAGATCCTGATCCGCACCGCCGTGGAAGGGGGCCAGGCACGGCTTTCGGTGCTCGATCGCGGCCCCGGCATCCCCGCGAGCCAGGTGGCGCGGCTCAAGCAGCCCTTCACGCGGCGCGACGAGGCGCGCAGCGGCTCCTCGGGCGCGGGCCTCGGGCTCGCCATCGCCGATCGCGTGGCGGCGCTGCATGGCGGGGTCCTGGAGCTCCTTGCGCGCCCCGGCGGCGGCCTCGAGGCGCGCGTCAGCTTGCCCCTCGGCGGCTGAGCCGGGACGCCCATGCGCGAGCGGATTTCGCCGTCATCCGAAACGCGGTCTCGCCCGTTGAATCCAACGAATCGGATGTCCCACCCGGGACGGATGCAAGGAGCCAGCACATGAACACGATCGGCAAACTCGTCGCCGCGGCTCTCGCCGCCGGCGGCCTCGCGGCCGCGGGCCCCGCCGCCGCCCAGCATCACGGCGGCCACCACTGGTCGGGGGGCGGCCATTGGCGCGGCGGCCATTTCGACCACCATTTCCACCGCGGCTTCGGCTGGAGCTTCGCCTTCGGCGTGCCGCTCTTCTGGCCCGGATACGCCTGGGGCTATCCGTACTATTACCCCGCCTACTCGTATCCCGCCTACGGCTACGCCTACCCGGCCTATCCGGACAGCACCTGGTCCGCGCCCGCACAGGACCTCGGCCCCGCGCCCGACGTGACGCCGGGTCCCGGCGCGCCCACCGAGGGACCGCTCTACATGAACTACTGCGCCTCGGCCAAGGCGTACTACCCGAAGGTCACGCAGTGCCCCGAGGGTTGGAAGTTCATCGAGCCGACGAGGTGAGGCCGGCCCGCGCGCCGAAGAACGCCTCCACCTCGGCGAGCGCGCGCGTGCGGCGGAAAGGCGGCAGCGCGCGCCAGATGCGCTTGCCGTAAGGCTTGTCGACGAGCCGCGGGTCGCAGATCACGAGCGCCCCGCGGTCGGTCTCGTCGCGGATCAGGCGCCCCGCCCCCTGCTTCAGCGCGATCACCGCGCGCGGCAGCTGGTAGTCCATGAAGGCGTTGCCTCCGGCGCGGTTGATGCGCTCGATGCACGCCGCCAGCACCGGCTCGTCGGGCGGATTGAACGGCAGCCGGTCGATCACCACCACCGAGAGCTGCTCGCCCTTCACGTCCACGCCCTCCCAGAACGATTGCGAGGCGACGAGGATCGCGTTCGGCGAGCGGCGGAAACGCTCCAGCAGCTCGTTCTTCGAGGCGCTTCCCTGCAGCAAGAGCGGCCAGCGCAGGCCTTCGGCGGCGAGCTTCGCGGCGAGCCGGTCGTGGCCGCGGTCCATGGCACGCAGGCTCGTGAAGAGCAGGAACGCATGCCCGCCGCTCGCGCGCACCACCGGCCACGCCGCATCGATCACCGCCTCGACGTAGCGCTCCGAATTGGGGTCGGGCAATCCCTCCGGGACGTAGAGCAGCGCCTGGCGGGCGAAGTCGTAGGGGCTGGGCCACGTGAGCGTGCGCGCCGATGCGAGGCCCATCTCCGACTGGAAGTGCGAGAAGTCGCCGTTCACCGAGAGCGTGGCCGAGGTGAAGATGCACGCGCGCTTGCCGTCGCCCAACGTCTCGCCGAGGAGCTTGCCGACGTCGAGCGGCGTCGCGTAGAGCGCGGCGGATTGCGGATAGGCCTCGATCCAGCGCACCACGTCGGGCCCGGGAACCTCGCCGTACGCGTCCTCCTTCGTGCGGCCGTCGGCCTCGCGCCATTCGAGGACGCGCGCGAAGTATTCCTCGGCGCGCAGTCGGCAGTTGCGGATCTCCTCGGCCCGCTCCTCCTGCGCGCGCAGCTGCTTCGCGAGCTCGGCGAGGCGCTCGCCGAGCGCGGCGAGCGCGCGGTCGAAGGCGGGACGGCTGCGCAGCGCCGCGAGCGCGATGCGCCCCGCCGTATCGCCCAGCGCGATCCTCACGTCGCGCGCC
>JAICTR010000447.1 GCA_025936275.1 Burkholderiales bacterium | reverse complement strand
GTCGTCGGCGCCTGCACGGATTGCCGCCGCTACTGGGCGCGCTTTCGCGCCGACGAGATCGACCAGCCGGAGATCGACGCCGTGAACAACGAGCTCGTGCCGAGCATCGGCACCTGCTCGGTGATGGGCACCGCCAGCACGATGGCGTGCGTCGCCGAAGCGCTTGGCATGACGGTGCCCGGCGGCGCGACGCCGCCCGCGGTCACGGCCGATCGCATTCGCGTGGCCGAGCGCAGCGGCGCGGTGGCGGTGGAGATCGCCAGGAAGAAGCTCACGCCGGATCGCATCCTCACGCGCGAGGCGTTCGAGAACGCGCTCACCGTGCTGCTCGCCATCGGCGGCTCGACCAACGGCGTGATCCACCTCACCGCCATCGCCGGCCGCATGGGGATCGACATTTCCCTCGAGCGGCTCGATGCGCTCGGGCGCGAGACGCCGGTGCTCGTGGACTTGAAGCCCTCGGGCAAGCACTACATGGAGGACCTGCACCGCGCGGGCGGCATGGCGACGATCCTGCGCGAGCTGAAGCGCCTGCTGCACCTCGATGCGATGACCGTGACCGGCCGCACGTTGGGCGAGGAGATCGAGGCCGCGGGACCGGGATTCGCGCAGGACGTGGTGCGGCCGTTCTCGAACCCGCTGCATCGCGAGGGCGGCATCGCGGTGCTGCGCGGCAACCTCGCGCCGGGCGGCGCGATCATCAAGCAATCGGCGGCGGATGCGAAGCTCATGCGCCACGAGGGCCGCGCGGTGGTGTTCGAGAACGCGGAGGACCTCGCGCGCCGCATCGACGCGGAAGATCTCGACGTGAAAGCCGACGACATCCTCGTGCTGAAGAACATCGGACCGAAGGGCGCGCCCGGCATGCCGGAGGCCGGGTACCTGCCGATCCCGAAGAAACTCGCGCGTGCCGGCGTAAAGGACATGGTGAGGATTTCCGACGGCCGCATGAGCGGCACGGCGGCGGGAACGATCGTGCTGCACGTGACGCCCGAGGCGGCGATCGGCGGACCGCTCGCGTGGGTGCGGAGCGGCGATCGCATCCGCCTCGATGTGCCGAAGCGCGAGCTGGCGCTCCTCGTTTCCGATGAAGAGCTCGCGCGGCGCCGCGCGGCGCAACTGGTCACCGAGCCGAAGGCCGAACGTGGATATTTGAAGCTCTTCCTCGAGAGCGTGACGCAGGCCGACCAAGGCGTCGACTTCGATTTCCTGCGGAAAGCGAAAAAGGGGTCAGGTTAATTTTTGATCCTGTCCCCTTTTCCCCCTGAACGATAATGGGGACAGGGTCAAAAATTAACCTGACCCCTTTTCTTGAACGAAGGCGGAGACGGAATGAAGAACTACAACATCGCCGCGATCGGCGGCGACGGCATCGGCCCGGAAGTGATCGAGGCGGGCGTCGAGGTGCTCGACGCGCTCGCGAAGGCCGACGGCGGCTTCGCATTCCGCTTCGAGAGCTTTCCGTGGAGCTCGCAGCTTTACCTGGACCAGGGCCACTACATCCCGCCCGGCGGCCTCGAACAGCTCAAGGCCTTCGACGCCATCTTCTTCGGCGCGGTCGGCAGCCAGAAGGTGCCCGACCACGTGTCGCTGTGGGGACTGCGGCTGCCGATCTGCCAGGGCTTCGACCAGTACGCCAACGTGCGGCCCACGCGCGTGCTCCCCGGCGTGAAGGGCCCGCTCGCCAACGGCAAGGACATCGACTGGGTGGTGATCCGCGAGAACTCCGAGGGCGAATACTCGGGCGTCGGCGGACGCGTGCACCGGGGGCTGCCGATCGAGGCGGCGAGCGACGTCGCGATCTTCACGCGCACCGGCGTCGAGCGCATCCACCGCTTCGCGTTCGAGCTCGCGATGAAGCGGCCGCGCAAGCACCTTACGCTCGTCACCAAATCGAACGCGCAGCGCCACGGCATGGTGATGTGGGACGAGATCTTCTTCGAGGTCGCGAAGGACTATCCGGCAGTGAAGTGGGACCGCGAGCTGGTGGACGCGATGACCACTCGCATGGTGTTGAAGCCCGCGACGATCGACGTGATGGTCGCGACCAACCTGCACGCGGACATCCTCTCCGACCTCGCCGCCGCGCTCTCGGGAAGCCTCGGCATCGCGCCCACGGCGAACCTCAATCCCGAGCGCAGGTTCCCCTCGATGTTCGAGCCGATCCACGGCAGCGCCTTCGACATCACCGGCAAGGGCGTCGCGAATCCGGTCGCCACCTTCTGGACCGCCTCGATGATGCTCGAGCACCTCGGCGAGGCGAAGGCGGCCGCGCGCTTGATGAAGGCGGTGGAGAGGGTGACCGCGAGCGGCGTGCACACGCCGGACCTCGGCGGCACGGCAAAGACGAAGGACGTTACGCGCGCGGTGATCGCCGCGCTCTGAACGAAAATGGGGTCAGGTTCATTTTCC
>JAICTR010000104.1 GCA_025936275.1 Burkholderiales bacterium | reverse complement strand
GGGATGTCCAGCTCGACCTGCATCTCCATGAAGGCCGGCACGCCGAGGAGCATCGGCGCGGCGAGCGCCATCTTCACGCCGCACTCGCGCGCGATGCGCGCCTGCGCCTCGAGCGCGCGCGGCGAGCCGGACAACATCGGCGCGTACACGGCGCACCCGCCGCTCGCACGGTTCGCCTCGTGGATCGCGCGCTGCACGGCGGGCAAGCGGTCCGCGAAGGGCGACACCGCGGGATCGGCGAGGCCGTGGTCGTCCTTCACGACGTCGATGCCGGCGCGCGCGAAGGTGCCGGCGAGCGCCGCGAGGTGCGCGACCGTCGAGCCCTGCGGCTTCAGCGCCGTGCAGGTGAGCGGGCGCCCGTGGGCGTGCGTGAGCTCGCGGATGCCTTCGATGCCGAATCGCGGCCCGGGAAACGAGCGCTCGTAGCCCGCGGGAAACGCCACGTCCACGAGCTGGATCTCCGGCTGCAGCGAGCAGTTGCCGAACAGCATGTTGAGGAGCTGCGAGGGCTCGTGCGCGGTGGTCGAGGGCGCGATGCCGAGCACCACTTCGAAGCCGCCCTGGCACGGCGCGATCGATTCGACGCGCGCCACGACCTCGTCCAGCACCCGCGCATCGCCGATCGCCTCGAGCGGCATCTCCACGCTCTGCTCGACGGCGAGCGCACGCGCGCGCGCCTCGATCCCGGCCTCGGGCACGGCGAGGCGGTAGGTGGCGCGAATGCGTTCGACGCCCGGAGCGTTCATGGGATCGCGCGCTTTCAGAAGAAGGCGAGCGCCGCCTCGTGCAGCGGCTGGCCGCGCTCGGCGAACGCATCGACGATGCTGTAGTGGTTCACGCCGGGAAGCAGCATCGGGGCGCGCGACTGCGGCCGCCACGCCTTGGCGAGGAGCTCGGTCTGGCGGCGGAATTCGGAGCTCTCGTCGGCGCCGGCCGCGACCAGCAGCGGCGCGGGGATCGTCGGGCGCCGCGGCGCGAGGTCGAGGCGCGCGACCGCCGCCGGATCGAGGCCGAACTCCACGTTGAAGCTGTAGTGCCGCAGCGGCTCGAAGTCGTAGATGCCGCTCAGCGCCACGCCGCCCGCGATGCGCGAGGGATCGAAGGCGAGGCGCTCGCGCGGCGCCGCGAGCACGGCCGCGGCAAGGTGTCCGCCCGCCGACCAGCCGGAGAGCACCACGCGCCGCATCGGGAGCCCGTGGCGCGCGCCGTTCGCGAAGAGCCACGCCACCGCGTCGATCGCATCCTCGACCGTGTCTTCGATCGTGACCTCGGGCACCAGGCGATAGCGCGGCAGCGCCACGCCGATGCCCGCCGCGACGAACGGCGCCGCGAGCCACGCGAAGAGGTCCTTGTCGAGCGAGCGCCAGTAGCCGCCGTGGATGAAGACCAGCGTGCCGCGCGCATCCTTCGCGGGGAAGATGTCCAGCTTCTGCCGCTCGTGGCGGCCGTAGGCGAGATCGAGGCGGCCGGGAAGCGTCGCGCGAACGTACTGCGAATCGCGCTCCCAGCGGGCGAAGTATTGCGGATGCTCGGGCACCAGCGCGCGGTTGGTGTATTCGCGCTCGATGAAGTCGCGGTCCATTTTCGCGATGCTACACTGCCGCGGCCCATGTCCCGCTCGCTCCCATCGCGCTCCGAGCTCGGCCGCGAGATCCTCGCGCGCGCCGCGGCCCTCGCGCGCCACAGCGATTCCGCGACGAACTACACGCGCACCTACCTCACGCCGGCGCACCAGGCGGCGGCGCGCGACATCGCGCGATGGATGCGCGAGGCGGGCATGGAAGTGCGCGTCGACGCGGTGGGAAGCGTGATCGGCCGCTACGCCGCGAACGATGCCGGCGCGAGGACGCTCCTCATGGGCTCGCATTTCGATTCCGTGCGCAATGGCGGGCGCTACGACGGCGTGCTCGGCATCCTCGTGCCGATCGCGTGCGTGGCGGAGCTGAACGCGCGCGGCGAGCGCCTGCCTTGCGCGATCGAGGTCGCGGCCTTCGCCGACGAGGAGGGCGCGCGCTTCCAGACGAGCTTCCTCGCCAGCCGCGCGATGCTGGGTCGCCTCGATCCCGCGGTGCTCGAGCGGCGCGATGCGCAGGGCGTCGCGCTGCGAGACGCGATGATCGTCGCGGGCCTCGATCCCGCGCGCATCGCCGAGGCGGCGATCGACACCTCGCGGCTCGGCGCCTATGTCGAGGTGCACATCGAGCAGGGACCGGTGCTGCTCGACGAGGGCCATGCGCTCGGCGTCGTCACCAGCATCGCGGGCGGCACGCGGCACACGCTCACGGTGCGCGGCGAGTCGGGACACGCGGGAACGGTGCCGATGCCGCGCCGCCACGATGCGCTCGCCGCGGCCGCCGAGATGGTGCTCGCGATCGAGAAGCGCTGCGCGGCGGGCGGCTCGCTCGTCGGCACCGTCGGCATGCTCGAGGTGAAGGACGGCACCGGCAACGTGATCCCGGGCGAGGTGCGCTTCAGCGCCGACATCCGCGCGGGCGACGACGCGACGCGCGAAGCGGCGGAAGCCGATGCGTTCGCGGCCTGCGAATCGATCGCGAAGCGCCGCGGCGTGACACTCGAGCGCACGCGCACGCACCACGTGCATGCGGTGCCCTGCGCGCCGTGGCTGCAGGACGCGCTCGCGCGCGCCATCGAAGCGATCGACGCGCCGCGGCCCCGCAATGAGGTCCGCCGCCTTCCCAGCGGCGCGGGCCACGACGCGATGATCCTCGCCGAGGCGACCGAGGTGGGCATGCTCTTCGTGCGCTGCGGCGCGGGCGGCGTGAGCCACAATCCGGCGGAGACGGTGGATGCGGAGGATGCGGGCGCGGCCGCCCAGGCACTCCTGACGCTCCTCGCTTTGCTCGCGAAAAAGGGGTCAGGTTCCTTTTTGGCGCGCGCCGAAAAAGGAACCTGACCCCTTTTTCGCCCTCATTTCCAGCGCCCCGGATGCGGAATATTCCGCAGAGCGGCTTCCCGGGCGCCGTGGTATCGTGGCCGCGAAGTTTCCCGCAGGAGGCCCGCATGTCCAGGAAAGACACGAAGAATCCCGCCAAGCGCGATGGAGAGCTCTCGGAGCAGCAACTCGACAGCATCTCGGGCGGCCAGGAAGTGCGCAAGATGGGCACCATCGTGGTCACCGCCAAGCGCCCGCCCGCGCAGGAGCAGAAGGTGGTGAAGATGGAGACCATCGTCGTCACCGCGCAGCGCGAGAAGCCGGAGGCGACGCCCACGCGCCTCGCCTCGGTGAACCCGGGGAAGCTGCGCAAGTAGCTTCAGGCGACCTGCCGCGCGACGAGCGCCGCGAAGGCGCCCTCGCGCGCGGCGAGCTCGCGGAACGTCCCCTGCTGGACGATCCGCCCCTCCTCGAGCACCACGATGCGGTCGGCGCCGCGCACGGTATCCAGCCGGTGCGCGATGACGATCCGTGTCGCCCGCAGTGCGCCGATCGTCGCCAGCACCGCCGCCTGCGACTCGTTGTCGAGCGCGCTCGTCGCCTCGTCGAGCAGCACGATGCGCGGCGAGCGCACCAGCGCGCGCGCGAGGAGCACGCGCTGGCGCTGTCCGCCCGATAGCGTGCTGAGGCCTTCGCCCACCACCGTGTACATCCCCATCGGCATCGCCTCGATCTCGGGGCCGAGGCCCGCGCGGCATGCGGCATCCCACGCTTCGTCGAGGCTCGCGTTGCTGGCGCCCGCGATGTTGGTGTAGAGGTCGCCCGGCCACAGGCGCCCGTTCTGCAGCACCGTGCCCATGCGCCGCCGCAGCCACGGCACGTCGAGGGTGGCGAGGTCCTTTCCGTCGTAGCGCACCGTGCCAGATCGCGGGCGCTCGAAGCCGAGCAGCAGGCGCAGCAGCGTCGATTTCCCCGAGCCGCTCGCGCCGACGATCGCGACCAGCTCGCCTTCGCGGATCGCGAGATCGATGCCGAGCAGCACCTCGGAGCCGCCGGGATAGGCGAAGCGCACGCCTTCGAGCGCGATGGCGCCGCGCGGCTCGTGGCGCAGCGCCCCCTGCGCCGAGTCCTCGGGCAGCGCGTCCAGGATCGGGCGCGCGCGGTCCCACACCGGTTTCAGGGCCACCAGCCCCATCGCATCGGAGGCGAGCGCATGGACCGCGGCGAGCGCACCGAAGAGAGCGGTGTGGAACGCGACGAAAGCGCCGGCGGTGAGCGCCGCGGCGCCGCCCGAAAGTCCCCAGGCCAATGCGAGCACGAGGGCGGTCGCGAGCGGCGCGACGAGACTCATCGCGACCGTCTCGCGGTTGGCGATGCGCGCGCCCGCCATGTCCGCATCGCGGAACTCGGCGTAGCGGCGCGACCAGCGCTCGAACGCGCGTGCCTCGGCCGCGCCCGCGCGCAGCTTCGCGATGCCGGAGAAGAGCTCGAAGGTGAGCGCGGCGAGGCGCCCGTCGAGCGCCTCGATGCGCGGGCCGATGCGAAGGCGCGCGAGGCCCAGCACGATCGAGATCGCCACGGCGAGCGCGACGACCGCGAGCGCGCCGGCGGTGAGGCGCGGGCTGTAGGCGAGCATCATCGCGGCGTTGCCGGCGAGGAACGCCCCGGTGACGAACGCGCCGAGCGCCGAGTCGGTGAGCGTGCGCTGCACCGTGCCGACCGATCCCATGCGCAGCGCGAGATCGCCGCTCGAGAACGCGCGGAAGAAGCTCGCGGGCGCCGACACCACGCGATCGACGATCGCCGCCTGCATCGCGACGCCGGAGCGCGCCTCGAAGCGCAGCATGGCGAGCGTCCTCAGCACGTCGAGCAGCAGCGCGGCCACGCCCGCGACCGCGAGCCCGGCGACGACGGCGAGGATCGCCTGCGGCTGGGCGGCGGGGATGGCGCGATCGATGAGCTGCGCGGTCGCGAACGGCGTGAGGAGGCCGAGAAGTCCCGCGGCGATCGCCGCGAGCAGCAACCGCGCGAGGTCCGCCGTTCCTTCGCGCAGCGCGAAGCGCAGCAGTTCCTGGCTGCGCATCGCCACGCGGCCGAAGCGGCGGTGGAACGTGAACGCGTAGGGCGAGAGCCGCGCCGCGACGTCGCGATCGACGCGCCATTCGACCGCCGTGCCGTCCTCGCCGAGCGCGCGCATGCGATAGCCGCCGCCATGCGGCACGAGCGCGACCCCTCCGGTGCCGGCCGCGAGCGAGGGGTTGGGTGTCGGCGCCGGCCCGCGCGCCACGCGGCGGCGCTCCGCGACGCGCGCCACCATCGGGCCCGCCGCCTCATGCCACCACCCGCGGTCGAGGATCACGCGGCGCGAGCGCAGCCCCGCGGGAAGCGCCAATGCTTCGAAGGCATCGGCCGCCTCGTCGGGCAACGTTTCGAGCGGTGCGAATTGCACGCCGAGCGAAGACGCGAGGAGGCCCAGCGCGGCTTCCAGCGTGGTCGAGTGCAGCGGCAGTCCCGGATCGCGCCCGTTCATGCGTGCGACTCCGAGGCGACCAGCCGCGCGTAGCGCCCGCCCATCGCGAGGAGCTCGGCGTGCGTGCCGCGCTCGACGATGCCGCCGGCGTCGAGCACCAGGATCTCGTCGGCGTCGCGGACCGTCGAGAGGCGATGCGCGACCACCAGCGCGCTCACGCGGCGGCGCCGCAGGTTCGCCTCGACGCGCGCCTCGGTGGCGGCATCGAGCGCGCTCGTCGCCTCGTCGAGCACCAGGATCGCGGGGCGCGCGGCGAGCGCGCGTGCGATCTCCAGGCGCTGGCGCTGCCCGCCGCTCAGGTTGCGCGCGCCTTCCTGCAGCGGCGCATCGAGCCCGCCTTCGCGCCCGGCGACGATGTCCTCCAGTGCCGCATCGCCCAGCGCGGCATGCAGCGTGTCGTTGTCCGCCGCATCCCAGAGCGTGAGGTTCTCGCGCACCGTGCCCTCGAAGAGCACGATGTCCTGGTCGACGTAGGCGAGTGCGCGGGCGAGCTGCGAGCGCTCGTAGGTTTCGCGTGGGCGGCCGTCGAAGAGGATCTCGCCGCTCCACGGGTGATAGAGGCCGGCCGCGAGCCGTGCGACGGTCGACTTGCCGCAGCCCGAGGCGCCCACCAGTGCCACGCGCCCGCCGGGGCGCAGCACGAAGGAAAGGTTCTCGACCAGCGGCGGCGCGCCGCGGTCGTAGCCGAAGGTCACGTCGCGGAACTCGAGCCCCCCCGCGAAGGCGATCGGCGGCGCATCGCGATCGTCGTTCGCGAGCGCTTCGTCCGCGGGATGGCGCAGCACGTCCTCGATGCGAGTGAGGTCGCCGGCGAGGCCCTGCAGCGCGCGCGTGCGCGAGAAGAGCTCGTGCATCGGCGCGGAGAATCCCGCGAGCAGCACCTGGAAGGCGACCAAGTCGCCCACGCTGAAGCGGCCCTCGACGATGCGCAGCGCCCCGAGGCCGAGCACCGCGAGCTCCGCCGTCAACGCGAGAAGCGCCGGCGCCTGCCCGATGCCGAGCATCAGGTGCTGTGCGCGCGTCGCCGCGTTCACGAAGCGCACCTGCAGGCCCAGCCACTTGAGGAACAGCGCCGATTCCTGCCCGCCCGCCTTGAGGGACTCGATGTCCGCGAGCCCGCCGGTCGCCACACCCGCGAGCTTGCCGGCCTGCAGCGAGAGCTCCTGCGAGACCTGCGCGGTGCGAAGCGCGAGCGCGCGCCAGGCGACGAGCTCCAGTGCGAGGCACCCGACCACGACGAGCGTCAGCGTGGGCTCGAGGTGCGCCATGAGCGCGAGGAAGAAGCTCGCGGTGAGCGCGTCGAGGGCGAGCGGCGCGAGGTCGGAGGCGATCGCCTGCGCCGCGCGCTCGTTCAGCTCCACGCGCGCCGCGAGCTCGCCCGCGGAGCGCTGCGCGTAGAAGGACATCGGGAGCGACAATGCGTGCGAAACGAAGCGCCGCGCCGCCGCGCGCGCCGCATCGTTGAAGGTGTGCGTGACGAGCCGCGCCTGCAGCGCGAGGAGCGCGGAGCGCGCGACCGCGGCGAGCAGCAATCCCGCGAGGAGCGGCAGCGCGATGCCGTCCGTCTTCGCCACCAGCACCTCGTCCACGAAGCGCCCGAGGAGCTTCGGCATCACGAGCCCCGGGATCACCAGCGCGAGGCCGACGAAGAACGCCGCGGCGATCGCGATGCGGTGCCCGGCGAGGAAGCGGCCGAGCGAGCGTAGCGCCGAGGGAGGCGTCCCGCCGCGCACGAAATCCGGCCCGGTCTCGAACGTGAGCAAGACGCCGGTGAAGGCCTGGTCGAATGCTTCGGCATCGATCGTGCGCCGGCCGCGCGCCGGGTCGTTCAGCCACACGCGCCCGCGATGGAAGCCCTCGAGCACCACGAAGTGGTTGAAGTTCACGAACACGATCGCGGGCAGCGGCAGCTCCGCGAGCTCGTGCGGCTCCTTGCGGTAGCCGCGCGCCACCATGCCGCGCCCACGCGCGGCACGCAGGATCCCGCCCGCCTTGCTGCCGTCGCGCGTCACGCCGCACTCCACGCGCAACTGCTCGAGCGGGACGTGCAGGCCGTGGTGGGCGAGCACCATCGCCAGCGCCGCGGCGCCGCATTCCACCGCTTCGAGCTGCAGGACGGTGGGCGTGCGCAAGACCCCGGTCTCGGGAAGCGGCTCGTGCGCGGTCGTCGCGACGTCCGCCACGCCTTCGGGCGCCTCGTCCTCGCTCAGCGGCGCAGCAGCAGCCATGCGGCGAAGGCGGCGGCGCATGCGAGCGTCACGGCGATGGCCGCGACCAGCGCGCGATGCAACGCGGGAAGCTCGATCCGCTCATCGAGGCGCTCGGGCGAGGCGAGGCGCTCGAGCGCCGCCTTGCGGAAGATCTCCGAGTCGCGCAGCGGCACGGCGTCAGCCCGAGAGGCGCTTCAGCATGCGCTCGAAACGCGCGCCCGCGAGGTGCACGTTGTCGAGCAGCTCGTCGTTCAGCTCGCCGCGCGCGTGCGGCTCCTCCGGCCCGGTGCCGTAGCCCAGGCGCTGCGTGGTGTTCCGCACGCGATCGGCGAGGAAGACGCAGAGCGCCCGGTAGAAGCGCGCGGCGAAGGCGAGGTCGCTCGCGAGCTTCTGCCGCACCCGGGAATCGGGGATGCGCAGCAGGGTGGACTCGGCGAGCGCTTCCACGGAAACGATGGTCGGCGCCGGATCCACGAGCGACATCTCGCCCACGATCTCGCCCGATTCGAGCGTCGCGATCACCGAGCCGTTGGGC
>JAICTR010000336.1 GCA_025936275.1 Burkholderiales bacterium | reverse complement strand
CTGCCGTTGCCGATCTTCGACGCGCGGTTGCGTGCGCTGCGGGAAGAACCCCCGCTGCGCGCCGTTGGCCGGCGCAAGCGGATTCGCGATGCGTGCCGCGGGCGCGGCGGGCGTCGGTTGCACCGGCTGCGTCGCGCGCTGCCCCGCGCGATCCGGGCGTGCGATGCCGCTGCCGCGCTGCGTGCCGCGCGATCCGCGCGTGTTCCGAGGCGGACGCGGCGATTGCGTGCCGGCGAACTCCTGCCGCGCGACGGGGTTGCGGTACTGCACGTCGCGGCGATGGTGCGGATCGTGCCGCCAGCGGTGGTCGCGTCCGTCGCTTCCGTGGCCGTCGTGATCGCGGCCGTGGTAATAGAACGGATGGTGGTCGTGCAGGCGCACGTGATGGCGCCGCCAGTCGAAGTCGCCGAAGAAGAAGTCGATGCCGACCGGGACGCCGATGGTCCACGCGAGCGGGCCGGTGTAGTAGTAGCCGGGCCAGGGGTTCCACCACACGGGCGGATAGCTCGGCGACGACCAGGCTCCATAGACCACGCGCGGGTCGTAGTACGGCACGTACACCGTCTCCGGCGACGGCGAATCGAGCGCGATGTCGCTTCCCTCGCGCGTCACGACGATCTCGTCGGTGCTCGAGAGGTTGCCGGCTTGCATCGCGGCACGGCGCAGGCGCTGCACGCTCGCCATCACGCCATCCTGGTCGGCGAGGAAGGCTTCGCCGAGATCCTGCGTCCAGTCGAGTTGCTGGTCCATCTGCTCGAGCACCTGCGGAAACGCGACCAGCGACTTCACGCTCGGATCCCAGTCCTCCGCATCGACCGCGGCCACCGCATCCTCGCCCAGCATGTTCGGATGCGCGCGCGACCAGCGCGCGGCCTGCACCACTTCCAGCGGATAGGTGGCGGCCATGAGGATCTGCGAGAGGAGCTCGTCGGGATAGAGCGCGACGGGGGCCAGCATCTGGTCGAGCTGCGCATCCGAATAGGCGGACTGCGCCGCATCGGAATAGGCGGCGGTGGGCTGGTAGCTGCCCTCGGACTGCGCGAGCGCGAGCGGCGCGCTGAATGCGAGCGCCACGGCGGTGGAGAGAACGGCGAAGCGCGAAGAAGAGAGGAGGTTCATGGAATCACCCAGGGCGTCCGGCCCATCGTAATCCCTGCAACGCGCCAACAGAAGCCGTCGTGGACCTTGCGGGCCCACTTTTTCAATTTGTTACGTTTGGCCGCTCAGCCGCCGCCGAACGCCTCGTTGAGCTCCTTGCCCGCCGTGGCGCCCGCGAAGCCGTCGAAGCGGCCTTCGTCGGCGAGCGCGCGCGCCGCGCGGAAGAACCCGCCCCACGCCGCTCGCGCGAGCGCGCCGCCCACGCTGATGCGGCGCACGCCGAGCGCTTGCGCATCCTTCACCGTGAGCTCGCTCGTGCCGCCGATGAGGAGGTTCACCGGCTTCGGCGCTACCGCCTTCACCACCGCGGCGATGTGCTCGCGCGTCTTGATGCCGGGCGCATAGAGGCAATCGGCGCCCGCCTGCGAGTAGGCCTTCAATCGCGCGACGGTGTCCTCGATGTCGGGGCGGCCGAGGAAGAAGTTCTCGGCGCGGCCGATGAGCATCACGCCGCTCTTGCTCTCGTCGATCGCGGCGCGTGCGGCGCGCAGCCTCGCGAGCGCGTCTTCGACGGTGCGCACTGGGTTCGCCGCATCGCCCGTGGAATCCTCGATCGAGATGCCGGCGACGCCCGTGTCGATCGCCATGCGTACGCTTTGCGCGACTCCCTGCGCATCCTTCGCGTAGCCGCTCTCGAAATCCGCGTTCACGGGAAGGTCGGTCGCCTCGACGATGGTCCGCAGGTGCGCGAGGACGACCTCCCGCGTGGCCTGCCCGTCCGCAAAGCCCTGCGACCACGCGTAGCCGGAGCTCGTGGTCGCGAGCGCCTTGAAGCCCAGGCGCGCGAGCATCTTCGCGCTCCCCACATCCCAGGGATTGGGGAGCACGAAGATGCCGGTCGCGTGAAGCGACCGGAAGCTTGCGCGCTTTTCGGCAACGTCCTTCATGGCGGCGTGACCCTCTCCCCGGCCCTCTCCCAAGGGAGAGGGAGCCCTTCTACTGGCATGCCTCGCAGTCCGGGTTGTCGATGGAGCAGAACTTCGCGCCCTCGGCCGCACCCTCGCCGGCGGCCGCCATCGCCGCCATGCCGCCCGAGGCCGGCACGGCGTTGAGCTCGCCGCCCTTGCCCGTGGACTTCTCCGCCGAGGTCGCCGCGAGCGTGCGCAGGTAATAGGTGGTCTTCAAGCCCCGCACCCACGCGAGCTTGTAGCACTCGTCGAGCTTCTTCCCGGACGCGCCCGCCATGTAGATGTTCAGCGACTGCGCCTGGTCGATCCACTTCTGCCGGCGCGCGCCCGCTTCCACGAGCCACTTCGCGTCGACCTCGAAGGCCGTCGCGTAGAGGTTGCGCAGCTCCTGCGGAATGCGATCGACCTTGCCGATCGAGCCGTCGAAGTGCTTGAGGTCGTTCACCATCACCGGGTCCCACAGGCCCATCTTCTTCAACTCGCGCACCATGAACTCGTTCATCACCGTGAACTCGCCCGAGAGGTTCGATTTCACGAAGAGGTTCTGGTAGTTCGGTTCGATCGAGGCCGAGACGCCGATGATGTTGGAGATGGTCGCGGTCGGCGCGATCGCGACGCAGTTGGAGTTGCGCATGCCGTATTGCTTGATGCGATCGCGCAGCGCCGCCCAATCCATCGTCTCGTTCAGGTCGGCATCGACGTATCCGCCGCGCTCCTTCTGGAGGAGCTTCAGCGAATCCTGCGGCAGGATGCCCTGGTCCCAGAGCGACCCCGAGAAGCTCGAGTAGCGGCCGCGCTCCTGCGAAAGCTCGGTGGAGGCCCAGTACGCGTAGTAGCAGACCGCTTCCATCGACTTGTCCGCGAAGTCGACCGCGGCCTCGCTCGCGTACGGGATGCGCAGCTCCTGCAGGCAATCCTGGAAGCCCATGATGCCGAGGCCCACCGGGCGATGGCGGATGTTGGAGTCGCGCGCCTTCTTCACCGCGTAGTAGTTGATGTCGATGACGTTATCGAGCATCCGCATCGCGGTGGAGATGGTCTTCTTGAGCTTGTCGTGGTCGAGCCGCCCGTTCTTCACGTGCGCGAGGAGGTTCACGGAGCCGAGGTTGCACACCGCGATTTCCTGCGCGTTGGTGTTTAAGGTGATCTCCGTGTTCTTGGTGATGAAGCCGTTCACCGTCCACGCGTGCGTCTCGGAATCCACGGTGAGGCAATAGGCGTCCTCGTTCGGCAACTCGGTGAGCCCGATGAAGGTGGCGTGCAGCTTCTGCTGGTAGCCCTCTTTCTCCAGGTTCTCGAGGTAGCGCTGCGCGGACTCCGACTTGCGCGTGGCGCCGAGCTGTGTCACATCCTCGGCGATGCGGCAGCCCTGGATCGAGGTGATGAGCAGGCGATACAGCGGCTGGGACCAGTACTCCTTCTTCCCGCCCTTGCCATCCGGCATTGGATGCAGCTCGTGGCCGCGCATCACGTTGATCGAGCTCTTCACGCCGAAGTTGGCCCAGAGGACCTGCAGCTCCT
>JAICTR010000109.1 GCA_025936275.1 Burkholderiales bacterium | reverse complement strand
GAGACCATCAACCGGCCGTTGTCGAAGCTCTTCTCCCGCTGAGGGGCGCGAAGCGACATGCGCTTCACCATCTTCCAGGACAGCCGGCTCGGCGACCGCAAGGGCAACGAGGACCGCGTCGCGTACTCGTACAGCCGCGACGTGCTGCTGATGGTGATCGCCGACGGCATGGGCGGCCACGACCAGGGCGAGGTCGCGGCGGAGATCGCGGTGACCGAGATCACGCGCCGCTTCCAGCAGGAGGCGAGGAACCGCCTGCGCCGTCCGTTCGAGTTCCTGGTCTCCTCGATCCAGTCCGCGCACCGCGCCATCGTCTCGCACGCGGTCGAGCACAACCTCCTCGAATGCCCGCGCACGACCTGCGTCGCGTGCATCGTGCAGAACGGGCGCGCCTTCTGGGCGCACGCCGGCGACTCGCGTTTGTATGTGCTGCGCAACGGCGCGCTGGTCGCCGCGACGCAGGACCACTCGAAGGTGCAGCAGATGATCGAGGCGGGCGAGATCACGACCGAAGCGGCCGCGCGCCATCCCGACCGCAACAAGATCTACAGCTGCCTGGGCGGCGTGGTGCCGCCGCTGATCGATGCCGGCCACGACATCGCGCTCGAGGCGGGCGACACGGTGCTCCTCTCCACCGACGGCTTCTGGAGCCAGATTCCCCCGAACATCCTCGGCAACATGCTGCGCAAGCAATCGGTGATGGACCTGCTTCCCGGCCTGCTCACCGAGGCGCAACGCCGCGCGCAGGGCGAATCGGACAACCTCTCCGTAGTCGCGATGACCTGGGAGAACCAGGACGATGCGCGCCTGCCCGACACGCAAAGCCTCGACGACGAGCAGTTCGCCACCTCGACCAACACCACCGCGCAGCTCGACGCCGCCGCGCCCGCCACGGACGACGTCACCGACGAGGACATCGAGCGCGCCATCGCCGAGATCCAGAGCGCGATCCGCAAGGTGCCGCGCTAGCTTTCTTCCCGCTTCACCGGAGGTTTCCCGATGCCACGCCACCTCGATCGCCCGCCGGGCGAGCTTCGTCCCGTCCGTTTCCACCGCGGCTACACGCGCCACGCCGAGGGCTCGGTGCTGGTGGAGATGGGCCTCACGCGCGTGCTCTGCACCGCGAGCGTCGAGGAGAAGGTGCCCGCCTTCCTCAAGGGCAAGGGCAGCGGCTGGGTGACCGCGGAGTACGGCATGCTGCCGCGCGCGACGCACACGCGCGGCTCGCGCGAGGCGGCGGTCGGAAAGCAATCGGGCCGCACGCAGGAGATCCAGCGCCTCATCGGACGGAGCCTGCGCGCCATCACCGATCTTCCCGCGCTGGGCGAGCGCCAGGTGACGATCGATTGCGACGTGCTGCAGGCCGACGGCGGCACGCGTTGCGCCTCGATCACCGGCGCCATGGTGGCGCTCGCCGACGCGGTGGCAGGATTGCGCGCGAAGGGACTCGTCGCGCGCGATCCGCTGCGCGACTTCGTCGCCGCGGTGTCGGTCGGCATCGTCGCCGGCGCGCCGCTCCTCGACCTCGATTACGCCGAGGACAGCGCCTGCGAGACCGACATGAACGTGGTGATGACCGGCGCCGGCCGCTTCGTCGAGATCCAGGGCACGGCGGAAGGCGCGCCCTTCACGCGCGCGCAGATGACGGAGATGCTCGACCTCGCGGGGCGCGGCATCGGCGAGCTCGTCTCGCTCCAGCACAAGGCGCTCGGCCAGGCGAACCCTTGAACAGGATCGTCATCGCGTCGAACAACCCCGGGAAGCTGCGCGAGCTCGCGGCATTGCTCGCGCCGCTCGGCCTCGAGGCGCTGGCGCAAGCGGATTTCCATGTCGGCGAGGCCGAGGAGCCGCACGAGACCTTCCTCGAGAACGCGCTCGCCAAGGCGCGCCATGCGAGCCGCGCGACCGGCTTGCCGGCGCTCGCGGACGATTCGGGCCTGTGCGTGCGCTCGCTCGGCGGCGCGCCGGGCGTGCAATCGGCGTACTACGCGGGCCGGCAGGGCACGCGCGAGGAGCGCGACGCGCGCAACAACGCGAAGCTCGTCGAGGCGCTGCGGGAGCGCGCCGATCGATCGGCGTTCTACTACTGCGTGCTGGTGCTCCTGCGCGCGCACGACGATCCGACGCCGATCGTGGCCGATGGCCGGTGGGAGGGAGACATCGTGCTCTCGGCGCGCGGAAGCGGCGGCTTCGGCTACGACCCCTACTTCCAGGTGGAATCGGGAATGACCGCCGCGCAATTGGCGGCCGAAGAGAAGAACCGGGTGAGCCACCGGGCGCGAGCGCTCGCGGCGCTCGCCGCCCGGTTGTCCAACGTCATGCCCCCGAGCGGCGCGTGACGTTCTCCTGGTAGAGCTTCAGCCACTGCGCGTCCTTGTCGATCGCCTCCGAGGGGTCGATCGGGTGCAGCTTCTTGCCGTCGAATTCGGAGGGCACGTTGCGGTTGGACGGCGTGAAGTCCTTCTTCGCGAGCAGCGGCTGGCCTTCACCCAGGAAGAAATCGTGCAGCAGGCGCGCGGCGTTGGGATGCGGCGCATCGCGCACCACGGCCACGCCGTGCATCTGCACGATGATCGGGTCGATGGTGAACCAGTCGATCGGCTCGCCCTTGCGCTTCAGCTGCGGCGGCTTGTAGCTGTACACGTCGAGCGCGAGCGGCACCTCGCCCGAGGCGACGAGCTTCGCGAGCAGCGTATGGCCCTTGCGCACCGTGATGCCGTTCTTCTCGGCGATCTCGCGGAAGAGCTTCACGCCCTTGTCGCCGCCGAGCTGCTGCGTGAGCGTGCCGAACCAGCCCTCGTCGTCCACCTCGGTGCCGATGCGGCCCTTCCAGCGCGGATCGAGGAGGTCCTCGTAGGTCTTCGGCAGCTCCTCCTTCTTCACCTTCTGCGTGTTGTACGCGAGCACGAAGACGTCGAGGGTCGAGGTGGCGTACTCGTGGTGCGAGGGCACGATGCCGCGCGTGAGCTGCGAGTACACCGGCGAATCGATCGGCTGCAGCAGCTTCTCGCGATGCAGCGCCTCCATCTCCGGGAGGTTGTTCTCGATGAAGTCCACCTCGTGGCGCCCGGCGCGCGACTCGCGGATGGTGCGCTGCACGACGTTTTCCGAGCTCGAGCGCCACTCCTTCACCTTGATGCCGTACTTCTTCGAGAACGCGTCGAACACCGGCTGGAGGTCCGCCGTCTGCGACGAGTGGTACACCGTGACTTCGCCCTCCTTCTTCGCCGCGCTCACCACGCCGGGATCGGGCGACTGGGCCGACGCGACGCCGGCGAAAAGCAGCGCTCCGAAAAGCGCGAGTGCTCGTTTCATGACCGCTCCTCCAGGTTGTCGTTCGCTCGCGGGTCGGGGCCCGCGTCCCGCAATTCTGCCTCGCCTACGCGCCACGCGGGAAGGGCCGGGCCGGCGGGGGCCATGGGATAATCGTGGATGAATCTCGCCGAGCTTCCGCCGCTCTCGCTCTACGTGCACCTGCCGTGGTGCCTGCGCAAGTGCCCGTACTGCGACTTCAACTCGCACGAGAAGCGCGGCGACCTTCCCGAGGCGCAGTACGTCGACGCGCTGGTGGCGGATCTCGAAGCCTCGCTGCCCAAGGTGTGGGGAAGGCGCCTTTCCACGATCTTCATCGGCGGGGGCACCCCGAGCCTCTTCGCGCCCTCCGCGATCGATCGCTTGCTGGTCGCCGTGCGCACGCGCATTCCGGTCGACCCCGAAGCGGAGGTCACGTTGGAGGCCAATCCCGGCACCTTCGAGGCGGAGCGCTTCCGCGGCTATCGCGAGGCCGGCGTGAACCGGCTCTCGGTCGGCGTGCAGAGCTTCGACGATGCGCGCCTCGCGGCGATCGGCCGCGTGCATGGCGCGGACGAAGCGCGACGCGCGCTCGAGCACGCGCTCGCGATCTTTCCCACGGTGAACGCCGACCTCATGTACGCGCTGCCCGGACAGTCGCTCGAGGGCGCCCTCTCCGACGTGCGCGAGGCGATCGCATTCGGCGTGCCCCACGTGAGCGCCTATCACCTGACGCTCGAGCCGGACACGCACTTCCATCGCTTCCCGCCGCCGCTGCCGGAAGAGGATGTCGCGGCCGACATGCAGGTCGCCATCGAGCAGGCGCTCGCGGCCGCGGGCTACGAGCATTACGAGACCTCCGCATTCGCGCGGCCGGGCCATCGCGCGCGCCACAATCTCAACTACTGGACCTTCGGCGATTACCTGGGGATCGGCGCCGGCGCCCACGGCAAGCTCTCGTTTCGCGACCGGATCCTGCGCGAGGCGCGCATCCGCAAGCCGGCGAGCTACATGCGCGGTGCGCTCGAGGGCGCCGCCATCGACGAATCGCGGGAAGTCTCCGAGCGCGAGCTGCCGTTCGAGTTCATGCTGAACGCGCTGCGCCTGGTCGATGGATTTCCGGTCGCACTCTTCACCGAGCGCACCGGGCTTCCCATCATCGCCATCGCGCGCGAGCTGGAGGCGGCGGAAGCGGCCGGGCTCCTCGAGCGGGACTACCTGCGCATCCGTCCGACCGCGAAGGGCCAGCGGTTCCTGAACGACCTGCTGGAGCTCTTCCTTCCGCAAGCGCGCCCGCGCGAGCGCGCCGCGCCGATCAGTATTTCCCCGCGGGGTACGACCCGTCCCTCATGAAGGGCGGCTCGCGGCCCACCACCGCCTCGAGCATGATGAGCTCCGCGTCGGTGTGGTTGCGGAAGCCCGCCTTCTGCGCCTGCATCGCCGATCCGTCCTCCGTGAGGAGCAGCGGGTTCTCGTGGTGCGTGGTCTTCACCACCTTGTCGGCCATGCCGCGGCCCTGCACGACCGCCTCGCCGTAGCACAGGCAGAAGTACACGTCGGCAGGCTGGATCTCGATGTAGCAGCCGGTGCCGCGAATGCCGATCGTCGCGTACGAGGCGCGGATGGTGAGCGGCTTCTTGCCGAAGACCGAGAGGATCTTCCCCGCGCCCACGACGAGGCTCGCGAGCGTCGAGCCGCTGCCCTGCGTCTCGATCGACGTGTTCTCGCGCAGCAGGAACGCATCCTTGCCGACCCCGATCACCGCGTGGCTTCCGGTGCCGGTCGCGACGCGCTGACCCGAGCCGACGGCGGTGCCGACGCGCGCGGGCTTTCCGTCGACGGTGGCGTTGCCCTCGAGCTGCACGACGCCCTGCCGGCCGCCGAGGTCGCCCTTGGCGAGCGCGCGCGAGATGAAGCCGCCGATGCCGCCGCCCGCGAGCAGTCCGCCCGCGGCGAGCCGCCGCAGCCATACGCGCCTTGCGCGCCGTGGATCGATCGTCACTTCGTCACTCCTTTCGAAAGAGCACGTCCCACACGCCGTGGCCGAGCCTGAGCCCGCGCCGCTCGAACTTGGTTTCCGGCCGCCACGGCGGGCGCGGCGCGAAGCCCGCCGCGGTGTTCGCGAGCGCGGGCGTTTGCGACAGCACGGCGAGCACGTGGTCCGCATACTCCTGCCAATCGGTCGCGACATGCAACCGTCCGCCGCGGGCGAGCCGCGATGCGGCGAGCTGCACGAACTCCGGCTGCACCAGGCGGCGCTTGTGGTGGCGCTTCTTCGGCCACGGGTCGGGAAAGAAGACGTGGATCGCCGCGAGCGACCCCTCGGGGACCATCTCGCGCAGCACCTCGACCGCGTCGTGCTGGATCACGCGCACGTTCGCGAGGCCTTCGTCGGCGACGCGGCGCAGGAGGCTTCCCACTCCAGGCCCGTGCACCTCGATCGCGACGTAGTCGGTATCCGGATTTTCCGCGGCGATGCGCGCCGTCGTCTCTCCCATCCCGGAGCCGATCTCCAGGACCACGGGGGCGGCCCGCCCGAAAATCGCGGCGAAATCGAGCGGCGCGGGCGCGAAGGCGATGCCCAGGCGCGGCATCAGCTCGGCGTGGGCGCGCTGCTGCGCCGGCGAGAAGCGGCCCTGGCGCAGGACGTAGCTGCGAATCGGAGGATGCGGCACGGAAGCGGCTCGGGAGAGGCGCCGATTATAGGGGAGGCGCGATTTGACAGGCCGGCGCGCGGCGCCTAAATTGGGCTCGCCGGCCGGCGGGATTCCTTCGATCCCCGCCCCCTCCGGAAGCCCGGCCCACCCGACCATGAACCCAAGCGCCCGACTGCTCGTCCTCGCGCTCGCATCGGCTCCCGCCGCGGCGGCCGCGGGCAACTACGTCGGCACGCTGAAGCTGCCGCCCCCCGCGCTGCCGGCGCCGGGCGCGCTCTATTCGTTCGCGTCGCTCCCCTCGCCCTCGCTCGCGGACCCGCACGGCGTGGACCAGCCGTTCCGCCTCAAGCTCGGCTACCAGTACTCGCGCTACTTCTCGTTCGAAGGCGAGCTCAACGACATGGCGCGCATGCCGGCGCGTCTCTTCGACGGGCCGGGCACCCTCGCCAGCCAGTTCCGCAGCAGCGGCTTCGGCGTGAACACCGTGGCGACGCCTCCTTTGTGGGGCTTCTCGTTCTACGGCAAGCTCGGCGCCTATCGCGGCGAGCCGCGCTATCCGTTCTCGGCGTATTCGACCTCGCTCCTCGCCGATGCCAGCGGGCGCACGCACTGGCGCTACGGCCTGGGCGTGCGCTACGACTTCACCAAATCGCTCGGCATCCGCGCCCAGGTGGAGCGCTATTCGCCGCTTGGCACGCCGCTCGCCACCGAGCCCGAGGGAGATCTGTTCTCCATCGGCGTGAGCTGGCGCTTCTAGTCAGGCGCCTTTCGGTTCGCCCGCCTTCGCGGGCGCGATGAGCCCGGATCGCGGAGAGCTCGCGCTCGCCTCGTAGGGCTTCTTCGCCATGCGGCCGGCGAGGAACGCTTCGCGCCCCGCCTCCACCGCGAGCTTCATCGCCGCGCCCATGCGCACCGGGTCGCGCGCCTTGGCGATCGCGGTATTCATCAGCACGCCGTCGCAGCCGAGCTCCATGGCGATCGCCGCATCCGATGCGGTGCCGATGCCGGCATCGACCAGCACCGGCACCGAGAGGCGATCGATGATGATCTGCAGGTTCCACGGATTGAGGATGCCCATGCCCGAGCCGATGAGGGAGGCGAGCGGCATCACCGCCACGCAGCCGAGGTCCTCGAGCTGCCTCGCGAGGATCGGATCGTCGCTGCAATAGGCCATCACCTGGAAGCCCTCGGCGACCAGCGTCTTCGCCGCGGCAAGCGTCTCGGGCATGTTGGGATAGAGCGACTGCTGATCGCCCAGCACCTCGAGCTTCACCAGCGCGTGGCCGTCGAGGAGCTCGCGCGCGAGGCGGAGCGTGCGCACCGCGTCCTCGGCGGTGTAGCAACCGGCGGTGTTGGGAAGGATCGTGTAGCGCGAGGGCGGCAGCACCTCGAGCAGGCTTGGCTCGCCGGCGTTCTGGCCGATGTTGGTGCGGCGGATCGCGACCGTCACGATCTCGGCGCCGCTCGCCTCGATGGCGCGGCGCGTCTCGTCGAAGTCGCGATACTTGCCGGTGCCCACCAGGAGCCGCGAGCGATAGGGCTTGCCGGCGACGACCAGCGCGTCCTCGGCGACGATTTTCTCCGGTGCGTTCACGTCAGCCTCCTCCCACGGCGATCACGACCTCGATGCGGTCCCCGTCGGCGACGCGCGCATCGCCGAAGCGGCTGCGCGGCACGATCTCGCCGTTCCTCTCGACCGCGAGCCGGCGCCCGGCGAGCGAGAGCTCGTCGATCAGCTCGGAGAACGTGAGCGGGGCGGGAAACTCCCGCGGCGCCCCGTTGAGGACGACACGAATGGGGGCGGACATCGCGCGATCATTATAGACCGGCGCGATCGCCGCTCCCGCTCGCGCCGCTCACATCTGCCTGAAGCGATGCGCATAGGCGCGGCTCACGGCGAGCTCGGCGTTGCCGTGCCTCAAGCGCACGAAAACGCGGCCCGTGAGGTCGCGCCGCGTGGCCGCTACCTCGTTCATGTTCACCACGGTGCCGCGGTGGATCTGCCAGAAGACCTCGCCATCCAACTGCGCGGCGAGCTCCGAAAGCGGCGTGCGGATCAGGTACTCGCCCGCGCCCGTCATGACGCAGGTGTACTTGTCCGAAG
>JAICTR010000384.1 GCA_025936275.1 Burkholderiales bacterium | reverse complement strand
CGCGCTGGTGGAAGCGGCGCGGCGCCAAGGGCGCTTCGTGGTCGCCTCGATCTTCGTGAACCGCCTGCAGTTCGAGACGGGCGGCGACTTCGAGCGCTATCCGCGCACGTTGGATTCCGACCGCGCGAAGCTCGCCGCGGCCGGCTGCCATGTCGTCTTCACCCCGGACGAGCGCGAGGTCTATCCGGTGCCGCAGGAAGTGGTCGTGGCGCCGCCGCGCCTCGCCGAGCAGCTGTGCGGCGATTTCCGTCCCGGTCATTTCCAGGGCGTGGCGACCGTGGTGACGAAGCTCTTCAACATCGTCGCGCCCGACGTGGCGGTGTTCGGCAAGAAGGATTACCAGCAGCTGCACATCATCCGCGCGCTGGTGCGCCAGCTCAATTTCGGCATCGAGATCGTCGGCGTGGACACCGTGCGCGAGCGCGATGGCCTCGCGATGTCCTCGCGCAACGGCTACCTTTCGCCGGCGGAGCGCGCCGAGGCGGTGCGCCTGCAGCGCTCGCTCGCCCACGTGAAATCGGCGATCGAGGGCGGCACGCGCGATTGCGAGGCGCTCCTCGAAGCGGCGCGCGAAGATCTCGCGGCGCACGGCTGGCGCGTGGATTACGTGGCGCTGCGCACGCAGGCGAACCTCGCGCCGGTGGGGCCGGCGGACCGCGAGCTGGTGGTGCTCGCCGCGGCGTGGCTGGGCGAGACGCGCCTCATCGACAACCTCGAGATCCGCGCGCCCGGGCGATGAGCGTCCTGCCGCTCGCGGGTATCCGCGTGGTCGAGCTCTCGCACATGGTGATGGGCCCGACCTGCGGGCTCGTGCTCGCCGACCTCGGCGCCGAGGTGATCAAGGTGGAGCCCGAGGGCAAGGGCGATCCGACGCGCTACCTGAAGAGCACGGGGGCCGGATTCTTTCCCGCGTTCAACCGCAACAAGAAGAGCGTCACGCTCGACCTCGGCACCGCGTCGGGCGTCGAGGCGGCGCTGCGCCTGTGCGACACGGCCGACGTGTTCCTCGAGAACTTCCGCCCCGGCGCGCTCGAGGCGAAGGGCCTGGGCTACGCGGCGCTCGCGAAGCGCAACCCGCGGCTCGTGTACTGCTCGCTCAAGGGCTTCCTGCCCGGCCCCTACGAGAATCGCACCGCGCTGGACGAGGTGGTGCAGATGATGAGCGGGCTCGCCTACATGACGGGGCCCGTGGGACGGCCGCTGCGCGCCGGCGCGCCGGTGAACGACATGATGGGCGGCATGTTCGGCGCCATCGCGGTGCTCGCGGCGCTGCGCACGCGCGATCGCACCGGCAAGGGCGAGCACGTGCAGAGCGGGCTCTTCGAGAACGCCGCATGGCTGGTCTCCACCCACATGATGCAGCACGCGGTGAGCGGCGCCGCGCCGGAGCCGATGTCCGCGGGGCGCCGCGCGTGGGGCGTGTACGACATCTTCGAATCGGCCGACGGCGTGCAGGTGTTCGTGGCGGTGGTGACCGAGCGGCAGTGGGAGATCTTCACGCGCTCGCTCGGCGAGCCCGAGCTCCTCGATGCGGACTACGCGACCAACAACCAGCGCGCGGCGGCTCGCGAGACGCTGATCCCCTTGGTCGCGCGGCTGCTGCGCAAGCATCCGATCGCAAGGATCGAGGCGATCTGCGAGGAGGGCGGGCTGCCGTTCGCCCGCATCCGGACGCCCTCGGACCTCTTCGACGATCCGCAGCTCAACGCCGGCGGCATGATCGACCTCGCGCTGGCCGACGGAACCCGGACCAGGATTCCGGCGCTGCCGATCGCGCTCGACGGCGAGCGGCCGGGATTGCGCAGCGGCCTGCCGCAGCCCGGCGAGCACAACGACGAGATCCTCGGTCCGCTGCGCTAAGCCGAACCGGGGACAGACCACTTGTCCCGCATGCAAGAACGACGTACGAACGCATTATCGTTCTCGCATGCGGGACAAGTGGTCTGTCCTCATAATAGCGGCCATGTGGAACATGACCTTCTCGCCGCCGCACGTGATCCAGGCGCGCGTGCTCACGCGGCTGCCCGATGCGTTCCGGCGCAAGGTGCGCAGCGAATGGGGCGACGCCAACAAGCCCGGCGAGCCGATCGAGAGCTTCCTCGAGGGGCCGTCGTTCGACCGCGCCGGAAACCTCTACGTCACCGACAGTCCGTTCGGGCGCATCTTCCGCATCTCGCCGAGGCTCGACTGGACCCTCGCCGCCGAGTACGACGGCTGGCCCAACGGCATCGCGATCCACCAGGACGGCTCGCTCTGGATCGCCGACTACCGCCGCGGCCTGCTGCGCCTCGAGCCGCGCAAGAAGGAGCCGCAGCCGATCCTCGCGCGCCGCAACAGCGAATCGTTCCGGGGACTCAACGACCTCACCTTCGATGCGCAGGGCAACTGCTACTTCACCGACCAGGGGCAGACCGGCCTGCACGATCCGACGGGCCGCGTGTTCCGCTTGCGCACCACGGGCGAGCTGCAGGTGGTGCTCTCGGGCATCCCGAGCCCCAACGGCATCGCGTTGAACGCCAACGGCCGCGCCTTGTGGGTGGCGGTGACGCGCGCGAACCAGGTATGGCGCGGGCCGCTCCTCGCGGACGGCAGCGTCTCGAAGGTGGGTGCGTTCCGCACATTCTTCGGCACCAGCGGCCCCGACGGCCTCGCGGTGGATGTGGAGAATCGCCTCGTCGTCGCGCACGCGAGCCTCGGCGGCGCGTTCGTGCTCAACAATCGCGGCGAGGTCACGCACTTCGTGAAAAGCCCCGGCGGCTCGACGGTCACCAACGTCGCCTTCCGCCCTGGCACCTCGAGCCTGGTGCTCACCGAATCGGAGGCCGGCGCGGTCCTCGAGGCGGAGCTGCCGGCGCCCGGCGCGCCGCTCTTCTCGCACGCGTGAGAAATCGGGGACAGACCCCGATTTCCGCCGGGCGGAATTCGGGGTCTGTCCCCGATTTCATTTCCCCTTGAACTGCGGCTTCCTCTTCTCCATGAACGCGCGCCGGCCTTCGGCGTAATCCTCGCTTCCGAAGCAATCGAGGATGAGCTGCCGGCACAGGTCGAGGTCGACGTCGCTCGCCGGCTT
>JAICTR010000413.1 GCA_025936275.1 Burkholderiales bacterium | reverse complement strand
CGACGAAGAGCGAGGATGTGCACGGCGACGTCGACGCGGCGCTCGCCTCTGCCGCGAAGGTGATCGAGGCGCGCTACGAATTTCCGTTCCAGTCGCACGCCTCGATGGGCCCGGGCTGCGCGGTGGCGGACGTCCGCGACGGCGGCGCGATCGTCTGGGCCGGCGGGCAGAAGCCCTATCCGCTGCGCGAGGCGGTGGCGCAGATGCTCGGGCTCGCGCACGAGAAGGTGCGCGTGGTGTGGATGCCCGGCCCCGGCTCCTACGGCATGAACGACGCCGACGACGCGGCGATGGACGCGGCGCTGCTCTCCCAATCGCTGCATCGGCCGGTGCGCGTGCAGTACATGCGCGCCGATGGGACCGCGTGGGATCCGAAGGGACCGCCGGCGGTCTTCCGCCTGCGCGCGGGGCTCGATGCCTCGGGCGCGGTCACCGCGTGGGATTACGAGGCGCGCGGATTCTCCGGGCAGCTGCGGCCCTCGGGTACCGACGTTCCCGGCGACACGCTCGCGGGCCAGCTCATGGGCGGCGGCTTCAAGCCGAAGAGCAAGGACGAGCACAAGTTCGCGGACGAGAGCTACCGCTTCGCGGCGAAGCGCAAGGTGAGCCACCTGCTGCCGTGGACGCAATCGCTCGGCACCGGGCTTCGCACCGCGCACTTCCGCGATCCCGACGGCCCGCAGACCACGTTCGCTTCGGAAGCGTTCGTGGACGAGGTCGCCTATGCGGCCGGCGTCGATCCGGTGCAATTCCGGCTGCAGTACCTGAAGGAGCCGCGCGAGCGCGCGGTGGTGGAGGCCGCGGCGAAGAAGGCCGGATGGCAGCCGCGCACCGCGCCGCGCCGTGCGAAGGAAGGCGATCTCCTCGTGGGACAAGGGCTCGCCTACGCGCCGCGCCACGGCACCATGGTCGCGATCGTCGCCGAAGTGGCGGTCGAGCCCGCGACCGGCCGCTACCGCGTGCGCCGCTTCACCGTCGCACACGACTGCGGCTTCGTGGTGAACCCGCGCAGCGTCGAGGGCACCATCGAGGCGAACCTGATGCAGGCGATGAGCCGCGCGATGCACGAGGCGGTTCGCTTCGACGCGACGCGCGTGCGCTCGGTGGACTGGGTGAGCTACCCGATCATCGACATCATGGAGGTGCCCGACGCGGTGGAGATCGTGATGCTCGGCAACCGCCCGGGCGCGAAGACCTACGGCGCCGGCGAGCCGACCACGCGACCCGTGGTCGCCGCGATCGCGAACGCGCTGCACGATGCGCTCGGCACGCCGCTGCGCCGCGTGCCCTTCACGCCGGAGGCGGTGCTCTCCGCCAAAATGGGGTCAGGTTAATTTTTGAACCTGTCCCCTTTTCCAGAGGGCGGCAGGGCAGACGCAGCAAAAAGGGGGACAGGTTCAAAAATTAACCTGACCCCATTTTTTACTGCGGCTTGATGTGCGCGTCGCGCGCGACCTTGCCCCACTTCGCGGCTTCGCTCTTGTAGTGCTGCTCGAGCTCGGACGGGGTCATCGGATCGGGCTCGAGGCCGCGCTTGTGCAGGGCGGCGACGACGTCGGGCTCCTTGAGGATCTCGTTGATGTTGCGGTTGAGCACCTCGACCGCTTCCTTGGGCGTGCCCTTCGCCGCGACGAACGAATACCACGTGGTCACCTGGTAGTCCGGCAGCGTCTCCTTGATGGTGGGCAGGTCCGGGATCTCCGGCGAGCGCTTGGCGCCGGAGACGCCGAGGCCGCGCAGCTTCCCGCTCTTCACGTGCCCGAGCATCGAGGGAAGCGCGTTCAGCATGTACTGCACGTTGCCCGCGAGGAGGTCGGTGACCCCGGGCGCGCTTCCCTTGTACGGCACCTGCACGGCATCGATGCCGGCCATCTGGTTGAACATCGTCGCCGCGAGCCCCTGCGTGGTGACGGGCCCGAGCGAGGCGAAGTTGAGCTTGCCCGGCTTCGACTTGGCGAGCTCGATGAACTCCTTCACCGTCTTCGCCGGGACGCTCGGGTGCACGACCAGCACCAGCGGCGTGAAGCCGATCATCGCGACCGGCGTGAAGTCCGCGATCGGGTCGTACGGCTTCTCCTTCATGCCGAGCGGCGCCATCACGAACACCGGCGTCGCGAGTCCGAGCGTGTAGCCGTCGGCATCCGAGCGCGCGACCATCCCCATGCCGATGGTGTTGCTGCCGCCGCCGTGGTTCTCCACCACCACCGGCTGCTTCAGCCGCTCGGAGAGCTTCTGTCCCACGAGGCGCGAGAGGATGTCCGCGCCGCCGCCCGGCGAGTACGGCACGATGATCCTGATCGGCTTGTCCGGAAAGGCGGCCCCGGCGAAGCCCGCGAAAGCCAGGGCGAGCGCCGCGAGGCCCGCGGCGAAAACGTCACGAATGCGAATGGCCATCGTCGTCCTCGTGGTGGTGGGTGTGGGTCGGAGGGTGGTGGGCGTCGTGCCCGTGCCCGTGATCATGATCGTGCATCAGCGACTTCGGAACGTCGGGAAACAGCTCGCGCGCGGTGGGCGCGATGCCGCCCGCCCATTCCACGCCGCCCTTCTTGCGCGCGGCCGAGAAGAAATCGTCCCATGAAAGCGCGGCGGGATCGCGCGCGACCTCCAGCCGCTGCGCGAGCGCGGCGAGCACCAGCTTCCTGATGCGCCGCCCGTCCCAGCCCTCGCAGAGCGCCGCGAGCTGCGCGATGCGCGCGCCGTCCTTCGCGAGGGGTGCCAGCGCCGGCCACTGCACCGCGAGCT
>JAICTR010000354.1 GCA_025936275.1 Burkholderiales bacterium | reverse complement strand
TGTGGACGCATTACCTGCGGCTCTTCCTCGGAACTTCGGCCTACGCGCAGACGCTGGTGCTCGTGGTTTTCATCGGCGGGCTCGCGATCGGCTCGTGGCTCTGCGCGCGCTTCGCCGAGCGCTTGAAGAACCCGCTGCGCTGGTATGCGGCCGTCGAGCTCGCGATCGGCCTGGCGGCGCTGGTCTTCCACCCCGTATTCGTCGCGGCGACCGACTGGGGCTACGCCAAGCTCCTTCCGGCGATGTGCAGCCCCGGCTCCGTCGTGTGCGCCGCGCAGTGGCTGCTCTCGACATTGCTGCTGCTTCCCCAGTCGGTGCTGATCGGCGCCACGTTCCCGCTCGTGAGCTCCGCGGTGCTGCGCATGGATTCGGCGGCTCCCGGGCATCACGTGGCGATGCTCTACTTTTTGAACAGCCTGGGCGCGGTGTTCGGCGTGCTCGCGTCGGTGTTCGTGCTGATACCGGCGCTCGGGCTTCCCGGCACGCTCGTGTTCGCGGGTCTGGTGAATATCGTCCTCGCGATCGCGGCCCTGGCGCTCTCGCGCGGCGTTCCGCGTTCACTCGCGATCGCCGCGCCCGCCGCGCCGCAGCCATCCGAGGCGCCGCCGACGCCCATCGTGCCGCTGCTGCTCTGGACGGCGTTCCTCACCGGACTCTCGTCGTTCATCTACGAGATCGCCTGGATCCGGATGCTGAGCCTGGTCCTCGGCGCGTCCACCTATTCCTTCGAGCTGATGCTCGCGAGCTTCATCCTCGGGCTCGCGCTGGGTGGAATGTGGATCCGCGGGCGCCTCGATTCCATCGACGATCCGGTGCGCTTCCTCGGCATCGTCCAGGTCGTGATGGGCCTGGGCGCGGCCGCGACGTTGCCGCTCTACGGATTTTCGTTCGATTTCATGGCTTGGCTGCTCTCGGCGGTGACGCGCAACGGGCCGGCGTTCGTGCTCTTCAACCTTGCTTCGAGCGCCATCGCGCTCGCCGTCATGCTTCCGGCCACCATTTGCGCCGGCATGACGCTCCCGCTCATCACCTATCGGTTGCTGCGCTCGCGCGAGGGCGAGCGGGCGCTGGGGCTCGCCTATTCGGCCAACACGCTGGGCTCGATCGCCGGCGTGATCGTCGCGGTGCACGTGCTCCTCGGCTGGCTCGGCCTGCACGGGGCGGTCATCACCGGCGCGGCGATCGACGCGGGCCTGGGGGCGGTGCTGATCCTCTGGGCGGCAGGGCGCGCGCGCTGGCGCGCGCTCTGGACGATTCCCGCCGTGGCGGTCGCCCTCGCGGCGATCGCGATCGTATTCCCGATGGATCCGCGCCGCGCCGCCTCGGGCGTTTTCCGCAGCGGCATCGCGCGCGTGGCGAGCGCAACCCGCATCGCGTTCCACGAGGATGGCAAGACCGCGAGCGTGGATGTCCTCGCCAGCGGCGGGCTCAAGGCGATCCTCACCAATGGCAAGAGCGACGCGGCGATCGAGACCTCGGCGGCGCGCGTTCCGACCGCCGACGAGCTCACCATGGCGATGCTGGCCCTGATGCCGCTCGGCCATGCGCCCGCCGCGAAGAGCGCCGCGGTGATCGGCTTCGGCTCGGGCATGTCCACGCACGTGCTGCTGGGCTCGCCCACGATCGAGCGCGTCGACACGATCGAGATCGAGCCCGCGATGGTGCGCGGCGCGGCCGCCTTCCGTCCTACCGTCGAGCGCGCGTTCACCGATCCGCGCAGCCACGTGGTCATCGACGACGCGAAGTCGTTCTTCGCCCGCGCCGGGCGCCGCTACGACATCATCGTCTCGGAGCCGTCCAATCCGTGGGTGAGCGGGGTCGCTTCCCTCTTCACCGAGGAGTTCTACCGGCGGCTCGCGCAGTCGCTCAACGAGGGCGGCGTCCTTTCGCAATGGTTCCACAATTACGAGATGGATCCCGTCGCGCTCGCGTCGATCTTCAACGCGCTGGCGAAGACGTTTCCCGATTTCACGGTCTACACATCCGTCGATACGGACATCATCATCGTCGCGCGCAAGGGCGGGCCGGTCGGGACCTTCGACGACCAGGTGCTGGGTTGGCCGGGCATGCGCCGCGTCGTGCAGCGCCTGGACCTGGCGGATGCGGCGGAGCTGCGGCGGCGCTCGGTCGGCTCGTCCACTTCGGTGCTCGCGCTCTTCCGCTCCACGGGCGCCCCGGCCAATTCGGACTACTTCCCGATCCTCGAGGAGCGCACGTCGAGGGCCCGCTTCACCGAGGAACGCGTGCAGGACCTCGCGGAGCTGCAGCAGGCTCCGGTGCCGATGCTCGAGATGCTCGACGGCGGCTTCCATCCCGCGGATCATCCCCTGCCGGCCCGCGCGTGGGGCGGCTCCGACCTCGCCGCTCGCGACGCGTGGTTCTACCGGCGCCTCGTGCTCGACCCCGCGTACGTGCCGTCCACGCCCGCGCCGCGCGCCGATTCGCGCGAGCATGCGGCCCGGCTCGTCGCGATGTGGGCGGCGACCTGCCCCGCGAACCTTTCGTTCGACCGGTTGCTGCCGTCGCTCCGCCTGATCGCGGAAGTCGTGAACGTGAACCTGACGCAGGAATCCGCGCTCGCGATCTGGCGCTACATGCAGCGTTCGCGCTGCGCCGCGCGCCTCGATGCGGGCGAACGGCGCTGGCTCGATCTCTTTGCCGCGGTGGCGGCACGCGATGCCGACGCGATGTTGAAGAACGGTGCGGCGATACTCGAGGCGGCCGGCGACACGCGCGACGATTCCACGCAATACGCCTTCCTCGCCACGGCGACCGCGCTCGTCTGCGCGGGAAACCTGGCCGGGGCGAATCGCCTCTTCGCCCTGGGAACGCGCCGCTGGCTGCCTTCCGGCGAGCCGTCGGCGCCGCTTCGCTACCTCTACTCGATGGCGAACCTGCCGCCGGGAACCGCGCGCGCTGCAACCGCGAGCTGCCGGGCGATGCCCGCGCGAAGGTGAGCGCTATGGCCGCCACGCGTTCGCGCGGATGGCGAGGCCGTTCGAGAGGTAGGTGAGGAAATACTCGAGGTCGTTCAGCTCCTCGGAGCCGGCGGGGAAGGGCGCGGCGCCCATGCGCTCGAGGCACGCGCGGATCTGCGCCTGCAGCGTGCGGGCCTCCTCGCCATGGATGAACGGCCAGCGCGCGGCCTGGCCGATCGCGGGCGAGAGCGGCACGCCGTCGTAGCGCTTGCCGGCCGCGACCACGTGGCACGAGGCGCACGCGAAGTTGCGCTGTCCCATGCGCGAGAAGTACATGCGCCGCCCGTCCTCGAAATGCACCTCGGCCGCGGCCGGCACGCGCACGCGGATGTGCTGGCCCTCGGAGAGGCTGCGAACGTACGCGGTGATGGCGCCCATGGTCTGCGC
>JAICTR010000031.1 GCA_025936275.1 Burkholderiales bacterium | reverse complement strand
AGGTGCACACCGCCGCTTCCGCCACCGAGGCGCTCGAGGCGCTCGCGCGCTGGCGCCCCCACGTGCTGCTGAGCGACATCGGCATGCCGGGGACCGACGGCCATGCGCTGCTACGCTCGGTCCGCGCGCTTCCCGCCTCTGCGGGCGGCGAGGTGCCCGCGATCGCGATCACCGCCTATGCGCGCGAGGTCGACCGGCGCGCGGCCTTGGACGCGGGCTTCGACATGCACCTCGTGAAGCCGCTGCGCGGCGAGGCGCTGGTGGAAACGGTGGCGGGACTCGCCGAGCGCGGCCGCCCGCGTGAAGCGCGGCGCGCCTAGCGGCTCCTCCCATCGGCCCATGGCGCGCCCGAACACCCCGCCTCCCACCCGCTCCAACAGGGGAGCCGGACGTCGGCTCGCATGAAGGAGCTACGGACATGATCCTCGAACGAAACGCAACGCGCGCGCTGCTGGTCGGCGCCGTCACTGCCCTCGGCGTCGCCGGCTGCGCGGGGTGGCACGATCACACGCGGACGTCTTCCGCTTCGACCGCCGAGCATCGCGGCGTGACGCAGACCGCCTCGGACGCGGCGATCACCGCGAAGGTGAAGACCGCGATGGCGGCCGACGCCACGGTGAAGGCTGCCAACATCGACGTCGATACCGTGCGCGGCGTGGTGTCGCTCAACGGCACCGTGAAGGACGCCACGGAACGCGACCGCGCGCTGGAGATCGCGCGCAACGTCTCGGGCGTGCTCGACGTGCGCGACAACCTGAAGATGGCCGGATAGCCGGTCCCGGCCGGGCTCGCCTGGAAAGGGGACGCTGCCCCCTTTTCAGACGAACGCCGCGGCGGGGTGCGTCACGAAGTGGTAGAGGTTCGCGGCCGCGGTGGGCGCGATGCCGCAATCGCGAAGCGCGAGCTCCGGCGTATCCACGCTCACTCCGAGCGCGAGCGGAATGCCGCGCGGCGGCGGAAGGCCGAGGCTTCGCGCGGCGGCCTCGAGCAGCAGCATGCCGAACGTCACCGAGAAGCGCCCGCACCAGGTCACGCGATAGCGGTCCGGATCCGCGGGATCCACGACCGTCTCGAGGAACCGGCGTGCGGCCGCGGCATGCAGCGGTCCGGACATCGTCTCGCGCATCAGCTCGCGATCGTGCGCACGCGCCTCTCCAGCGCCGCGACGCCGCCCGCGCCGTAGGGCGCATACGCGAAATCCTCCCCGTAGTGCGTGCCGTCGGTGCTGATCACGATCGCGACGTCGCGGCCGAGCCGCCAGTCGCGCGCGCCGATCGATGCGGCGAGCGCGGCGCCGAGCGCGTGCGCCATCGCCTCGAAGCGCTCGAAGGACGCGGCCGGCACGAGGATCGGCACGATCTCCAGCTCCGGGCGCGCGTGGCGCATGAAATAGGCGATGCCCTCGAGGCTGTGCTCGCTGTCGTGCGCCGCCGCGTCCTTCATCGCCATTCCCGCGGGAAGCGCCGCGGCGAGCTGATCGCGCAGTGATGAAACCGGGATCTCGCCGTCGGGCGAGCGCCACGCGCGATAGGGATCGAGCACCAGGCGATCGCGGATACCGAAGCGGCGATAGCCGTGGAACACGCCCACGAGGATCACCGTGCGCGCCGTGACGAGCGGGAACACACGGCGATAGACGCGCGCGGTGCAGATGTAATCGTCGTGCGGGCCGATGACACCGAGCACGCCGGGCGCGACCTCGGCGCCGAAGGCCTCGGGCATCGGCGGCTCTGCCGAGAGCTGCCACGCCTTGCGCATGCCTTCCGGCGTCGCCGCGTAGCCCACGGCGTCACGCTGCCCGCGCACCTCGTCGGTCGACGGGATGCCCATCGCGCGGCGCGTTTCTTCGAGCGTGGGCAGGGTTGCGATCGTCATGGCCCGCCGATTCTAGCGACGCCGCGTCCCGAAGAACACGATCATCGCGAGGCCCGCCAGCACCAGCGCGGCGCCCGCCACCTTCCACGCGGGCAATGGCTCGCCCAGGAAGAGCGCGGACGAGGCCATGCCGAACACCGGGATCACTAGCGCCCAGGGCGACACCACCGCGGCGTCGTAGCGCGACAACAGGAAGCTCCACACGCCGAAGCCGAGCAGCGTGTTGCCGACGACTTGCCACGCGACGGCCAGCCAATCCCAGGCGCTCGCATCGCGCATCGCATGCCACGCGACTTGCGGGCCTTCCAGCGCGAGCGTGAGGAACAAGAGCGGCGGAATCGCGAAGAGGCTCGCCCAGGCGATGAAGGGCAGCATCGTGAACGGCGCCGCGGCCTCGGCCACCGCTTTCTTGCCGGCGATGTTCGCGATGGCCCAGGAGAGCGCCGCGCCGAGCACCATCGCGACCCCGAGCGGGGTTGCCGACGCATCGAGCCGCGAGGCGATCAGCGCGAACCCCGCCACCGCGATCGTGCAGCCCGCGATCGCCATCGCCGTCACGCGCTCGCGGAAGAGCCACGCCGAGAGCGCGATGGTGAAGAACACTTGCGCCTGGATCACGAGCGAGGCGAGCCCGGGCGAGATCGCCTCGCCCATCGCGTAGAAGAGCAGGCCGAACTGGCCCGCGCCGAGGACGGCGCCGTAGACCGCCAGCCAGCGCCACGGCGTGCGCGGACGCGGCAGCAGGAAGACGAACGGCACCGCGCAGAAGACGAAGCGCAGCAGCACGAAGAGGAACGGGGGGATCGCGCGCAGCGCGATCTTCGCGACCACGAAGTTGGTGCCCCACACCGCGACCACGAGGAACGCGAGCGCGACGTGGCGCGGGGTCATCTGCATCCGCGGATCATATAATGCCGATCCTCATACGACCCCCGGAGACCGGATGGGCAAGCGTGCGGCGGTGGTGACGTTCGCGGCGGCGGCGATCCTCATGGTGACCATGGGCGTGCGCCAATCGCTCGGCCTCTTCGTCTCGCCGCTCAACACCGCGACCGGGCTCGGCATCACCACCATCAGCTTCGCCTTCGCCGTGTCGCAGCTCATGTGGGGCGTCGCGCAGCCGTTCGCGGGCGGCATCGCCGATCGCCATGGCCCCGGCAAGGTGCTCGGCGCGGGGCTCGTGCTGCTCGCGATCGGCCTCGCGCTGACGCCGTTCATGGGCTCCGGCCTCGGGCTGGTCGTGACGCTCGGCATCCTCACCGCGCTCGGCGCGGGCGCCGGGAGCTTCTCGGTGCTGATCGGCGCCGCCTCGCGCCACCTCGGCGCCTCGAGCCGCGGCAAGTCCTCGGGCGTGATCAACGCCGGCGCGTCGTTCGGCCAGTTCGTGTTCGCGCCGGTCACGCAGGCGCTGATCCAGGGCGTCGGCTGGGTGGGCGCGATGTGGTCGCTCGCCGGCCTCACGCTGCTCTCGCTTCCGCTCATCCGGACGGTCGCGGCGCCCGTCGCGGTCGATGCGCACGCGCCGGCCGCCGCGGCGACGCCCGCGGAGCCGTGGCGCGCGGTGCGCGAAGCGATGCGCGACCGCAGCTACCTGCTGCTTCACGCCGGCTTCTTCACCTGCGGCTTCCACATCGCGTTCCTCGTCACGCACCTGCCGGTCGAGGTGGGCCTGTGCGGGCTGCCGGCCTCGGTGGCGAGCGTGTCGCTCGCGCTGATCGGGCTTTCCAACATCGCCGGAAGCCTCCTCGCGGGCGCCGGCACCGCACGCTTCCGCAGCAAGCACATCCTCGCGCTCATGTACGGCTCGCGCGCGGTGCTGATCGGCTGCTACATCCTCGCGCCCAAGACCACGATCACGTTCTACGTCTTCGCGGTCGGGCTCGGCATCACCTGGCTCGCCACCGTGCCGCCCACCGCGACCATCGTCGGCAAGCTCTTCGGCGTGCGCTACCTGGCGACGCTCTTCGGGCTCACGCTCCTCTCGCACCAGGTGGGCGGCTTCTTCGGCGCCTGGCTGGGCGGCATCGCGCTTGCGCGCACCGGCAACTACAGCTGGATGTGGTATGCCGACATGGCGCTCGCGGCGATGGCGGCGATCGTGAACCTGCCGATTCGCGAGGCGCCGCAGGAGGCGGCGGCGCAGGCGGCCTGACCCTCTCCCCGCCCTCCCCCAAGGGGGAGGGGGAGTTCAGGTCCAATCGGAACGCAGCAGGCCGTAGATCGCCGAGTCGGACTTCTCGCCGCGCACGATCCAGCGCTCGCGCAGCAACCCCTCGCGGCGGAAGCCGAGGCGCTCGAGCACGCGCTGCGATGCGACGTTGCGCGGATCGATGTCGGCCTCGAGGCGATTCAGGCCCAGCGCGCCGAAGGCGTGCGTGATCAACGCGGGCAGCGCTTCCGAGACGTAGCCCTGGCCCCAGTGCTCGCGTCCGAGGATGTAGCCGATCTCGGCGCGCGCGCCGCGCGCCACCATGTTGAAGAGCAGGCACACGCCGAGGAACGCCGCGTCCGAGTTGCGCTCGATCGCGAGCTGCAGCGTCGAGCCGTCGGCGTAGCCCGCCTCGATGCGCGCCACCATCTCGTCGGCCTGCACCGGATCGACCATCGGCGGGCGCGCCAGGAAGCGCGTGCCCTCCTCGTGCGAGTACACCGTGAAGATCGCCGGCGCGTCGGCGGCATCGATGCGGCGCAGGCGCACGCGCGAAAGCACGGCGAGGTCGCGGTCCGGCGTCATGGCGCTCCCCGAGGCATGTGGAGCGCGGAATTATGCATCTGCTAACCTCCGGCCCACGCGGAGGACCGGAATGCGGTTTGCCCTTTGGATGGCGGCGGTGCTCACCGCGGGAAGCGCGCACGCCGCGCGGCCCTGCGCGCGCCTGGACGAGCCGTGCATCGCGCCGCAAAGCCAGGCCATGGAAGCGCTTCGTCGCGAAGCGGCGGGCGGCGACATCTCCCATCTGCTGGTGGCGCGCGAGACACTGCGCATCGCCGGCGAAACGGAGGCGGTGCGTGCTCTCGATCGCGAGCTCGCGCGCGAGGCGCTGGCGCGGCTCGGCCCCGGCGGCGCTTCGCGGCCGGCCACCGTGGGCGAGCTCATCGCCTCGCCGCCCGCCGCGCCCGACGCGGACGAAATGCGCCGCGCCATGGAATCGCTCGTCCGCCCGCGGCTCGCGCCGATCGACGATGCGAGCGGCCGGCTCGCGCAAGGCGGCAACGCCGAGAATCGCCCACTGGCGCCGGCGCTCTGGGGAACCTATCGCAAGGGCCGGCTCGACCTCCTCACGCTTTTCGTGGCGATCGAGGCGCTGCGCGATGGCGTGACGCAGCTCGACGCCTTCCTGCGGGTCGACCTCGCTTCCGGAAAGCCCGTGCACCTGCAGTGCAAGCCCTCGCCGTGGAACGAGCAATCCCTCGCCGCGGGCGAAGCGCGGCTCTACGAGTGCTTCGCCCATGCGGGGCGCATCGACGTGCCGCTTCTGGCCGACGCCGTGCGCGCCGTCGCGGACGATCCCGCGCGCTGGCGGCTCGAGCCCAGCCGCGTGGAGCTCCTCCAGCCGCGCGTGAGCCTCTCGACCCGCGGCGTGTACTGGCTCGACGCGGGCGCCGCGCATCGCCAGGCGGTCGCCAACCTGGCCGCGATGGATTGCGGCGTGCGCGGAGCGTGCCTGGAGGAGGCGAAGCGCTTCCTCGTGCAGCGGCGTCCCGACCTGGGCCTCGCGCTCGCGGGCGGCATCGCGGGGCTCGTCGCGGGAATCGCCATCGTCGCCTTCACGCGGCGGCGCTTGCGCTGGGCGGCGTTCGCGCTGCTCGCCGCCGCGGTGCTCGCCCTCGCGATCATCGGCTATGCGGTGGCGCAAAGCCGCGGCGACAACGCTTTCCTTCTCGCGCTGATGCTCGGCCTCTTCGGCGGCATCGCGCTCGCGGGCTTCGTGGCGGGCCTCGCGCTACCGCTCATCGCCGCGCTCGTCATGGGGCGCGCGGCCTCCTGATTCGGACGTCGCACTCCCATCGGCCCATCGGCGCGGGGCAAGGCGGTGCGAACATGCCGCGAGCCGCGGGTTCCAAGGGATGGGCCGGACGTCGGCCCGACCGCCCAGGAGAACCCCATGAACATTTCCCGACATATCCCGGCGTTGGCGGCCGGCGCACTGCTCGCGCTCGGCGCCTATGGCTGCGCGTCCACCGACTCCGCGTACGTCGCGAGCGGCTACGGCTCGACCACCGATGCCCCGCAAGGCAACCGTGGCGCCTACATGGCGACCATCGACGACCAGATCACGCGCGACATCGAGCAGGCGCTGCACGCCGCGAGCGGCGTCGATGCGCGCGACGTGCGCGTGGCCTCGATCCGCGGCCGCGTGCAGCTCGAGGGCACGGTGCGCAACGACGAGGATCGCCGCCGCATCGTCGAGATCGCGCGCAACACGGACGTCGAGCGCGTGGTCGGCGTGGAGGACAACCTGCGCGTCGCCGGCTAGCGCGCCGCGCTCGTGTTGGACAAAGCAAACGGGGCCGGCACGATGCCGGCCCCGTCGCTTTTCCGCGCTGGCGGGCCTAGATCATCCCGACGCGCGCGGTGAGGCGGTTGTCGACGTCGCGCACGCCGTCGACGCTGCGCGCGATCGTCTCGGCGCGCTCGATCTGGCCGGTGGTCGTCACGCGGCCGGTGAGCGATACGACATGCCGATACGATTCCACGCCGATGCGGCCCGCGAGGCGACCGTCGGTGGCGAGGCGATCCATCACCGCGTTCCTCAGCAGCTCGTCGTCGCTCGGGCGCGGCGCGGTCACGGTCACGGCGCTGCGCTCGCGATAAGTCGTCACTTCGGGCGCGGGCACGATGGCCGGCTCCGCGATCGGCGCGGCCGTCGACTCGGTGGTCACCGGCGCGGCGACGTCCTCCGCGCGCGTGCCGGGCTCGACGTACGGATGCGCCTCGCTCGACTGCAACGCCATGTCGTCGTTCGCCGTGGTGGACACGTAGCCGGTCGCCGCGAGCGCCGCGCTGGTCGCGAGCATGAGCGGCAGGGCAAGCTTGATGCGTGCGTTCATGGTGCCTCCTGGGAAGATGATGTGTGCTCTCCCTAGGACAGCGCGCGCCTCGTGGCGAGTTCCGGCGCATGGGCCGGTAAGTCGCGTCGCCGGATGGCGACACGTCGGCGTTTTCCCACCGCTGGACGATGCATTTCGTCCGTTCGTCGGCGCGTTTTTGAGCGCCGTGCGGCGGCTTGCTTGAATCGCGGAAAACCACAACGCGACGATCGGGAGACGACATGATCCGCACGACGAAGAACGATCCGGTGACCGCGCTGTTCGCGATGTTCATCGCCCTCGCTTGCGCATTGATGCTCGCGAGCTGCGGCTCGGGGGGCGGCGGCAGCGGCCCGGCGGTGGCGAAGTCGAGCATGGTGGTCGGCAAGCTCGCGGCGCCGAAGAGCGCGCAGGTGGCGCTCGCGGCATCGACCGAGCCCGTCACGGTCTCCGTGCTCTCCGATCCGTCCATCACGACCACCGTCGGCACCGATGGCAGCTTCACGTTGCGGGGGCTTCCCGCAGGCTCGTTCACGCTGGTCTTCATGCAGGCCGCGACGGAGATCGGCCGCCTCACCTTCGACGAGGTGGCGCCGAACCAGCAGATCACCATCACGGTGCAAGTGGTGTCGAACGAGCTGGTGCTCGTGGACGAGGATCGGCGCGGCATCGGCGACGCGGGCGTGGAGCTCGAAGGGCCGGTGCAGAACGTGATCGTGCTCGATCCCGCCGCCGACAGCCGCTTCGTGATCCAGGGGCGCGAGGTGATCGCCCGTCCGGGCGTCACGGCGATCCGCCAGGGCGAGACGCGCAAGACCGTGAACGACGTGACCGTGGGCAAGCAGGTGCACGTGAAGGGCACCACGGTACCGGACAGCACCGACGTGCTCGCCTTCGAGATCATCCTGCAGGACTCGGCCTCTAGCGGCGCGGGCTCGAACGATGATGCGCAGATCACGATCTGCCACGTGCCGCCCGGAAATCCGTCGCACAAGATCACCATCACCGTTGGAGCCAGCGCATGGCCGGCGCACCAGGCGCACGGCGACACGAAGGGGCCCTGCCCGGGTTGATCGAACGGCGGAATCGCGGCGCCCGCGCGCGGTCATAGCTCCTCGAATGCGAAAAATGGAGGTGGCCCATGAGGACGATGGACGTCTCGATGCCCGAGCTCGGCTTCGTCGCGGCGACGCGCGCGCTCACCGGCGCGGGCATCGGATTGCTGCTGGCGGGGCTCTTCTCGCCGGACGTGCGGCGCGCTCTCGGCTGGACGCTGCTCGGCATCGGCGCGCTCACCACGGTGCCGATCGCCGCACGGGTCATCGAGCGCCAGCGCCACCCCGAGCCGCGCGTGGTGCATTGAGGCAGCGCGCCTGGCGCGCCGCGACGCGCTCGGCGAACCAGCGCGTGGTGAGGCGGCGGGTGGTCTTCGGCGTGTGCAGCTCGATCGAGGGCACCACCGCGCGCGCGACGCGCTTGCCGGCGCGGCGATCGGCGAGGTCGAACACCTTGCGGTAGAGCGGCGTCGACTCGAAGTCCGCACGCCCTTCCCGCGCGAGGTCGCGGTGGATGTCCGATGCATCGAGGTCCAGCGACTTCGCGATCGAGAGCGCCGCCGCCTCGGTCTCGCCCGGCGTGCCATCGCGCGCCTTGCCCGCGGGGACGAGATCGCCGTCGAGCGCGAGGCGGCGATGCGCGACGAGCCCGAGCGCCGCCTGGAACGCGGCGTTGCGGCTCGCGTAGCGCCCGGCGTTGAAATCGGCGAAGCGGTAGATGTCGCGATCGTAGCTCGCCGGATAGTCGAGCAGGTGCGCGATGCCGAAGTACATCCCGCCGCGTCGCGTGAAGACCTCGTCGCGGAGCGAGTCGGTCACGGCATACGGATACTTCTTCTCCTCGGCTTGCGCGCGCGCGAACGCGACGCTCACCTGCATCGGCCCGCCGGTGCGCACCGGGTTGCCGCTCTCGAGGAGCGTGCGCCCGAACGGCACGCGGCCGATGAAATCCTCGTAGATGTCGGAAAGCTCGCGCTCGGTCCGCGCGTGGTCGAGGCGCTCGCGATAGGTCTTGCCGTTGGTGGACTTCACGTCGAGCGCGGCATCGAGCACCAGCTTCGGGATGCCGAGGCGCTCGCGGCGCCGCTCGATCTCCGCATGGGCGATCGCGGGAAGGTCGGGCACCACGGGATCGGCGTGGAAGCCGCTTTCCTGCTCGGTGACCGCGACGATCGCGCAGACGTTGCGCGGCGTGACGGGAATGCCGAGCACCGCCATCGGCGTGTAGATGTCCGCGGCCCACGCCTCGCGATCGGCGACGCTCGCGGGAATGTACGAGGCGATGAGCGCGCGGCTGTCGCCCGCCGGCGGATGCGCGGGCGGCGCGGCGCAACCCGCGAGCACGACGAGGAGCCACAGCAGCCAAGGCATCGCCTCATTATGCCGAACGCCGTTGGGTAGAATTGGCGATGGCTCGAACCACCCTGAAACTGCCGAAGCCGATCGTTCGCGCCGAACCGAAGGCGCCCACCACCGCGCGCGGGCGGCATGCGGCGAACCTCAAGCGGCGCGCGCCGCCGAAGGCGCCCGCCGCCGCGCCTGCCCCTCCCGCGGCGCACGAAAACCCGGGCGATCCGCGGCTCTCGAAGCGCATGAGCGAGCTCGGGATTTGCTCGCGGCGCGAGGCCGACGAGTGGATCGAGAACGGCTGGGTGAAGGTCGACGGGAAGGTCGTGACCACGCTCGGCGTGCGCGTGCCGCCCAGCGCGCGCATCGAGGTCGATCCCGCCGCGAAGCAGCACCAGAGCGAGCAGGTGACGATCCTGCTCAACAAGCCGGTGGGGTATGTCTCGGGCCAGCCGGAGGACAACCACCCGCCCGCGATGGTCCTCATCAAGCCCGAGAACCACTGGGAGGAGGACGCCTCGCGCATCCCCTTCCGACCCGGCCACCTGCGCGGTCTCGCGCCGGCCGGGCGCCTCGACATCGATTCGACCGGGCTCATCGTGTTCACCCAGGATGGGCGCGTCGCGCGGCGCCTCATCGGCCACGATTCGGAAGTCGAGAAGGAGTACCTGGTGCGCGTGGAAGGCACGCTCACCGAGGAAGGGATGAAGATGCTGCATCACGGCCTCGAGCTCGACGGCGTGAAGCTCAAGCCGGCGAAGGTGTCGTGGGCCAACGAGGACCAGCTGCGCTTCGTGCTGCGCGAGGGCCGCAAGCGCCAGATCCGCCGCATGTGCGAGCGCGTCGGGCTCACGGTGGTCGGGCTCAAGCGGGTGCGCACCGGCGGCGTGCCGCTCGGCGCGCTGCCCGTCGGCAAATGGCGCTACCTCGCGCGCCACGAGAAGTTCTGACATGGACGACCTCGAACGCCTGCGCGACGAGCTGCGCGCCTTCTCCGCCGCGCGCGACTGGGACCAGTTCCACTCGCCGAAGAACCTCGCGATGGCGCTCGCCGGCGAAGCGGCCGAGATCCTGGAGATCTTCCAGTGGCTCACCGAGGCGCAGAGCCGCGCGCCCGACGAGAAGGCACGCGCCGCGGCGCGCGACGAGATCGCCGACGTGCTGCTCTACCTCATCCGCCTCGCCGACCAGCTCGGCATCGATCCCCTCGCCGAGGCGAAGCGCAAGCTCGGCGAGAACGCGAAGCGGTATCCCGCCGACAAGTCGCGCGGCAACGCCCGCAAGTACACCGACCTCTAGTGGACGATCCGCCCGTCGTTCGCTGGAGCGAGGACGGCGAGGCGCGCTGCGCAGCGTGGCGCTCCGAGCGCGGCGCCCCGCCCCCACGCGAAGTGCGGGTGGTGGACGATCGCATCCCCGCGGACGAGGCGTACGGGCTCGCGTGCCAGGGGATCGGCCTCCTGTGGCGCGGCGACTTCCAGAATGCGCGGCAGATGCTGAAGGCGATGGGGGCTCGCCTACCCTCTCCCCGGCCCTCTGCCATTAAATCGCCCCAACAAGTTGGGGACCCCCGGGCAGAGGGAGAACTTTTCAACCGCGAACGGCAGCTGCGCGCGCAACGCGCGCGCACGCTCGGGATGCTGCTGGTTCCGATCGACGGCGATTACACCATTGCGCTGCGGCGCGCACCGGATGTCAGGCAGGCGTGCATCGAGGCGTACGGCGAGCGACCCGAAGGAGACCTGTCGCTCGTGTCGCTGCGCGAGCTGCTGGGCGTGATCGGCGCGCACGAATGGCGCCGGCGGGGAATCGAGGTCGCCGCGCTGGATGCGAACGTTCATCCGCACTACGGCGTGTTCGCGCCGATTCGAAGCGAGTACGTGGACCTGGTCGCCGAGGCGCCGCTGCCGGGAGCGCTCGATGCCTTTCCGATCGCGTTCGACATCGGCACCGGCACCGGCGTCATCGCCGCGGTGCTGGCGCGGCGCGGCATTCCGCGGGTGGTCGCGACCGACATCGATGCGCGCGCCCTCGCCTGCGCGCGCGAGAACATCGCGAGCCTCGGGCTCGCCGCGCAGGTGGACGTGACGCGCGCCGATCTCTTTCCCGAAGGGCGCGCGGCGCTCGCCGTGTGCAATCCGCCGTGGGTACCGGCGCGGCCGAGCTCGCCGCTCGAGCACGGCATCTACGATCCGGAGAGCCGCATGCTGCGCGGGTTCCTCGCCGCGCTCGCGGCGCACCTTGTGCCGGGCGGTGAAGGCTGGCTCATTCTCTCCGACCTCGCGGAGCACCTCGGGCTGCGTTCGCGCGGCGCGCTGCTTGCGTGGTTCGCCGAAGCGGGGCTCGAGGTGCGCGGGCGCATGGAGGCGCGGCCGCGGCATCCTCGCGCATCCGATGCCTCGGATCGGCTGCACGCGGCGCGCAAGGCGGAGCGCACCTCGCTCTGGCGGCTCGCGGCGCGCTAGATCCGCCCTTCTTCGCGCAGGGACTCGACGAAATTGGCGCCCTCGTCCCGTTCGGAGATTTCCATGATGACCTGCATCGCGCATGCGCCGATCCCGCGCGGCGACGGTGATCGTCACCAGCCCCATCATCGCCATCAGCCGCACCGCGCGCGAGGTATTGCCGGGGTCCACGCCGAGACGCCAGGCGAGCCAGCCGGGACTGCACGGACCGCGCAGCAGCTCGCGGAAGACGCCAAGTTGCATCGCATTCACCTCGTTCACGAAGGCGGCCCGCGTCGCCGCGCGCAATCGCGGGGCGGTGTAGCGCTCGAAGCGCAACACCTCGGCCGCACGGGAATCGAGCTCGTGGTAGCGCGTTTTGCGAATCATTGTATTCGGCAAGGAAATTTGGTTGTCGATGACAAACAACGCGAGGCAGGGGACGGTGGTGCACAGCCCCATGGAGCGGCGCCAGGGGGGCCGCGGCGGGCACGCGGCACGCGCCGGCGCTTGCGCGCCTAGCGATTGTCCCAGTCGGCGCGATACGGCGAGACGTTGCGGCCCAGCGCTTCCTTCACGAAGTCGAGGAATACCTGCACGCGCGGGGCGAGGAAGCGGTTGGGTAGGTGCACGCCGCCCAGCGGCGGGCCGCTCCAGCGCCAATCGTCGAGGACCGGAACGAGGCGGCCCTCCTCGATGTGATGCGCCACCGCATAGTTGTACGACTGCCCGACGCCGACGCCCGCCATCGCGGCGACCGCCGGCCCGTCGCCGAGATCCACCATGATGCGGCTCGGGTAGTCGCGCGAGATCATGCGGCCCTCGCGCTGGAAGCGGAAGCTCGAGAGATAGACGCCCGGGGAGGTGCGCACGCCGATGATGCGATGGCGCGCGAGGTCGTCCGGCGTCTTCGGCGTGCCGTGCTTGCGCAGGTACGCGCGCGACGCGAACGTCCTCACGGGGCAAAGGCCGATGGGCCGGAAGATCACGCCCGGGTGCGGGTCGGGATTGATCAGCAGCGCGACATCGAGGTTCTGCTGCACCAGGTCCGGCATCGCCGCCGCGACGGAAAGCTCGATCGAGAGGCCCGGATGGCGCTCGAGGAGCTT
>JAICTR010000060.1 GCA_025936275.1 Burkholderiales bacterium | reverse complement strand
GGCGTGAGGCGCTCCTTCGCGCCCTTGCCGAGCACGCGCACGACGCCCATGTCGAGGCTCACCTGCGCGGGCTTGAGGCCGACCAGCTCCGAGACTCGCAGGCCGCTCGCGTAGAGCGTCTCCAGCATGGCGCGGTCGCGCAGGCCCGCGTCGGTCTCGACATCGGGCGCGGCGAGCAGCGCCTCGACCTCGGCCTCCGAGAGCGACTTCGGGAGCGAGCGCGGGATGCGCGGCCGCTCGAGGAATGCCGCGGGATCGTCGCCGCGCAGCCCTTCGCGCACCGCGAATCGATAGAAACGCCGCAGCGCCGAGACGAGGCGCCCGGTGGTGCGCGCGCTCGAGCGCCGCTCCTCCACCTGCCACGCGAGATGCCGGTGCAGGTCGTCGCCCGCGGCATCGAGGAGCGAGCGCCCGCGCGCCTCCTCGAGCCATGCCGCGAAGCCCTTCATGTCGCGCCGGTAGCCATCGAGGGTGTTCCGCGCGAGGCCGTCGGAAAGCCACAGGCCGTCGCAGAAGCGATCGAGCAGGCGCGCGTTTGCCTCAGAGAGCGCCTTCATGCTCCAGGAGCCAGCGCTTGATGTTGCGCTCGAAGCCCTCGCAGCGCTCGCCCATGAAGCCGCCGAGGTCGCCGCCCGCGGCGATCACGCGATGGCAGGGCACCACGACCGGGATCGGGTTCGCGCCGCACGCACCGCCCACCGCGCGCGCCGAGGAGCGGATATCGCGCGCGAGCTCGCCATAGGTGCGCGTCGCACCCGCGGGAATGCGCTGCATCGCCTCCCACACCGCGAGCCGGTGGTGCGTGCCTGACATCGCGAGCGGGAGGTCGAACTCGAAGCGGCCGTTGTCGAGATACGCCTGCAGCTGCACGCAGGCGAGATGCGCGATCGTGCCGCGCTTCGGCGCGAGCGCCGGCGTGGAAGGCGTGAGGAAGCGGATGCCCGTGAGGTGCGTGTCGGTCGCGGTGATGCCGAGCGTGGCGAAGGGCGTGCGCACGCACGCCTGGAACGCGGCGCGCGGCGCCTCAGCCACCGGGCGCCTCGCCGGCGAGCGCGCGGATGCGCGAGAGCAGGTCGTCGGGAACGGTGACGCCGTTCTGTCGCGCCTTCTCGCGCTGCGCGAGGCGCCGCGCGCCGGGCAGGCGCACTTCCGGATCCTCGAGCATCGCGGCGACCAGCGCCTCGACGCGTTCGAGGAACACCTCGCGGCCGGCGAGCGCGCCGGGATCGATGGCGAGGAAGCCCTGGCCGATGCGCGTGGCCTTGCCCTGCTCGCTGAAGAAGCTGTCGGACTCGAAGCCGAACGCCGCGCCCGAGAGCGCGCAGGCGAGGAGCTCGACGACGAGGGCGAGCATCGCGCCCTTCACGCCGCCCGCGGGCAGCATGCTGCCTTCGAGCGCGGCCTTCGCATCGCTGGTGGGCCGTCCTTCCTTGTCCACCGCCCAGCCCTCGGGAATCGTCTTTCCCTCGCGCGCCGCGACCATGATCTTGCCGCGCGCCACCGCCGAGAGCGACACATCGATCACCAGCGGCGGCGCATCGCGGCGCGGAAACACCGCGGCGATGGGATTGGTGCCGAAGAGGGCGCGGCGCCCGCCCCATGCCGGCATCGCGGCGGGCGAGTTGCCGAACGCGAGGCCGACGAGCCCCGCTTCGGCAATCGGCTCGAGGTGCCATGCCGCGACGCCGAAGTGGTTGCTGTTGGTGACCGAGACGAAGGCGACGCCGAATTCCTTCGCGCGACGGATCGCTTCCTGCACGGCGAGCCCGCACGCCTCGAACGCGAGGCCGCCCTTCGCATCGACGAGGCAGGCGGCCTTCGCGTCGCGCGCGACGACCGGCATCGCGGCTCCGTTGGCGCGGCCGTTCTTCACGTGGCCGCAGTATTGCGGGATGCGCGAGGCGCCGTGCGATGCGAGGCCCTCGGTTTCCGCGGCGGCGAGCGCGCGCGCCGTGGCTTCGGCCATCGCGGGGCTCGCGCCGGAGCGCGCGAGCGCGGCGCGCATCAGGCGCTCCAGCTCCGCGACGCTCACGGTGCTCACGCCGCCACCAGCGACTCGCCGGGGCGCACGCGCGTGAAGGCGACCGGCCGCCACGAGACGCGCGGCGCGCCGCCCTCGAGCGTCACGCGCGAGAAGGCCGAGTGCGCGAGCTCGCCGGCGTGCGGGAAATCCTCGCGGAAGTGCGCGCCGCGCGAATCCTCGCGCGCGCTCGCCGCGGCACAGATCGCGGCGCTCACGGTGAGGAGGCTGGAGAGGTTGAGCCAGTCATGCCAGGTGAGATTGTAGCGAAGGTCGGTCGCGTCGACGCCGATCGCGTCGAGCTCGCCGCGCAGCTCGGCGAGGCGCGTGCTCGCGCGCGCGAGGCCCGCCGCATCGCGCAGGATCCCGACGTCCTTCCACATCACGTCGTAGAGCGCTTCGCGCACCGGCTCGACGTTTCCCGCGCGCCTTCCCAAAGGCAAGCGCGCGAGCGCCTCGGCCGCGTCGAGCGCGCCCGCCTCGGGCTCGCGCCATTCGCCTTCGCGCGCCGTCCATGCCGCCATCGCGTCGCCGGCGATGCCGCCGAACACCGTGGAATTCGCGACGCCGTTGCCGCCGAGGCGGTTCGCGCCGTGCACGCCCCCGGTGTCCTCGCCCGCGGCGAAGAGGCCGCGCATCGCGGTGCGGCAATCCACGCCGAACTCCACGCCGCCCATCATGTAGTGCGCGGTGGGGACCACCTCGACGAGCCCTCCCGCGAGGTCGAAGCCGCAATCGGCGCAGCGCTCCACCATGCCCTTGAACTGGCGGCGCACGTTCTCCGGCCCGAGGTGCGCCATCGAGATGTACACGCCGCCATTGGGCGTCGAGCGGCCGGCGCGCATCTCGGAGAAGATCGCGCGCGAGACGACGTCGCGCGTGGCGCGCTCGGCGCGCGGATCGTAGTTCGCCATGAAGCGCTCGCGGTTGCCGTTGAGGAGATGCCCGCCCGCGCCGCGCAATCCCTCCTCGAGCACGGTGCCCGTCATGCGCGTCCCCGCGCCGGCGAGAAGGCCGGTGGGATGGAACTGCACCATCTCCATGTCGCGCAGCGTGAGCCCCGCGCGCAGCGCCATCGCGAGCCCGTCGCAGCTCTTGTCGCCGGAAGGCGTGTGGTAGCGGTACATCGTGGGGCCGCCGCCGGTGGCGAGCAGCACCGCGCGCGCCTGCACGAATACCAGCTCGCCGCTGCGCATGTCGATCATCGCGACGCCCGCGATCGCGTCGCCGCCGCGCGCCTTGACCAGCTCGATCGCGCGATGCTCCTCGAGGCGCTCGACGCCGGCGACCCACACCTGCTCGGCGAGGCGGTTGATGATCTCGATGCCGGTGAGGTCGCCCTTGTGCACGGTGCGATCGAACGTCTGCCCGGCGAACGCCTTCTGGTGCACGGTGCCGTCGGGGTTGCGATCGAAGAAGCAGCCGAGCTCGTTCTCCAGCTCGTGGATGCGCTCGACCGCCGTCGTCACGAGCTTCCACGCGAGGTCCTGGTCCGGCAGCCACTTGCCGCCCTCGATGGTGTCCATGAAGTGGCGCTCCACCGAGTCGCCCTCGGCGAGCGCGACGTTGTAGCCGCCCTGGACCATGCGCGTGCAGCCGCACTTGCCGAGCAAGCCCTTCACGGCGATGGTGACCTGCAGTTGCGGCGCGGCGCGCTTGGCATGCAGCGCGGCGAAGAGGCCCGCGCCGCCGGAGCCGAGGACGAGGATATCGGTGCGGATGCGTTTCATCGGTCTTCCAACTTCGCTCGCGGGGCCGGCATCGGGGCCGGGCGCGAGGTCACGCGCGCGCTTCGAGCACCCAGAGGCGCGCGAGGTCGGCGGTGCCCATCGTACCGTGCACCGACTTGAAGGTCTGGATCGCCTTGCTCTTGTGGCCGGCGTGGAGCTCGGCTTCGCCGAGGCGCAGCTTCGCTTCCTCGGGATGCTTGAGATTGCCCTTCCTGATGCCCTTCTGCATGAGCGCGAGGCCCTTGTCGGCCTTGCCGTCGTAGACGTAGTCCATGCCGACGCGCACCAGGTCGTCGCCGGAGCGCGCCGCCTCGGCATCCTTCTCCGCCTGCGTCCGGGCCTTGCGAACATCCTCGAGCGATTTCTCCGCGAGCGCGCGCAGGCGCGCCTGGCGCGCGGCCTGGTCGCCCTTGCCGAGGACGCCCGACGAATAACCCTTGTCCAGCACCAGCTTCGCCTCGCCCGGAACGCCATCCTGCAGCGCGAGCTGCGCGAATTCCATGTAGTCGTTGACGCTGGAAAGGTCGTTCACCGCGAGGCGCAGGCGATAGACGTGGATCGCGAGGCGGTCGGAGAAGCCGGGCTTCCTCTGCACGCGCGCGAGCATCTCCTTCCAGTAGATGGCCTTCGGGTAGTAGAGGATCAGCTTCTCGGTGGTCGCGACGTAGCCGGCCTGGTCGTTCTCCTTGCGGTAGCAGCTGCGAAGGATCTCGAGCTCCTCCTCGGCGGGCTTGCGCGACTCGCTCTCGCCCAGCATCTTGCTCACCGCGCCGCAGTCGTTGCCGAGGTAGTAGCTTTGCAGCAGCACGGTGCGCATGGCCGGCGCGTTGCCGCCGTCCTTGAAGTAGCGCTGCGACCAGTGCGCGGCCTTCGCGTAGTCCTTCATCTTGTAGTAGTCCACCGCGATCGCCTGGACCATGGCGAGCTGCTCGCGGCCCGAGACCTTGCCCGACGAGACCACCGCCTCGAATGCCTTGGTGGCCGCCGCGTAGTCGCCCGCCGAGTGCGCGGCGCTGCCGCGCATCTGCTGCACGAGGAGGCTTTCGTAGGCGGTCTTGTTCGGCACCTCGTCGGCTTCCTTCACCTTCTCGAGCGCCTGGCGGCCCTTGCCCGCCTTCACCAGCGCCTCCGCCGCCTTGAGGGGCTTGCCGACCTCGGGGCGCACCGTGTTCTCGGCGGCGAGCGCGCCGCACGAAGCGAAGGCGAGGAGGACGGTCGCGAGCGCGAGGCGCAGGAAGGCGAGGCTCATGTTCTCTTCACTGGTCGAGGAATTGCTCCGCGCCGATGAGACCCATCTTGGTCACGCCGTCGCGCTGGGCCGCGGCCATCACGTGGGCCACGTACTTGTAGGTCACGAGCTTGTTGGGCCGGATGTGGAACTCCGGCTGCGGCGATTCCACCGCGGCGCTGCGCAGCCGCTGGTCGAGCTGCTCGTTGTTCACCGCGTCGCCGTTCCAGAGCACCGTGCCGTCGAAATCGATGTCGATCGTCACCACCTGCGGCGGCGTGGTGGGCGGCGGCGGATTGCCCACCGGCATGTTGAGCTTCACCGCGTGCGTCTGGATCGGGATGGTGATGATGAGCATGATGAGCAGCACCAGCATCACGTCGATGAGCGGCGTGGTGTTGATGTCGACCATCACCTCCGGATCGCTGGAGGCGCCGCCGGTTCCTACCGTCATTGCCATGTTCGGGTTCCTTTCGCGCCGCTAGCCGCCCGCGGCCACCGCGCCGCGCACCGGCGGCTCGGTGATGAAGCCGATCTTGAGGATCGCCGCGCGCTGGCAGGTGGCGACCACGCGTCCCACCGATTCGTAGCGCGTGTCCTGGTCGGCGCGGATGTGCACTTCCGGCTGCGGCTGCAGCACCGCGACCTTCTTCAGCTTCTCGAAGAGCGCGTTCGAGTCCTTCACGTACTCCATGTTCCAGAACACGTCGCCGTCCTTGTTCACGGCGATCACGATGTTCTCCGGCTTGGTCTGCGTGGGGACGTTGCGCTCCTTGGGCAGCTTCAGCGGCACCTGCTGCACCACGACCGGGATCGTGATGAGGAAGATGATGAGCAGCACCAGCATCACGTCGACGAGCGGCGTGGTGTTGATCGCCGCCATCACGTCCTGCTCGCCCTCGCCGACTTCCTGCCCGACGGTCATCGCCATGGTTCGCTCCTCGCCGCGCCCTGCTTACCTCGCGGCGGCGACCGGGGCGGCCGCCGGGCGCGGCTTCACGCCGCCGCTGATGAGGACCATGTGCAGGTCCGCGCCGAAGGCGCGCAGCTGCTCGAGCGCGACCTTGTTGCGGCGCACGAGCCAGTTGTAGCCCAGCACCGCCGGCACCGCGACCGCGAGGCCGAAGGCGGTCATGATCAGCGCCTCGCCCACCGGGCCCGCCACCTTGTCGATGGAGGCCTGGCCGGCGATGCCGATCGCGGTGAGTGCATGGTAGATGCCCCACACCGTGCCGAAGAGGCCGACGAACGGCGCCGTGGAGCCCACGGTCGCGAGGAACGCGAGGCCGTCCTGCAGGCGCGAGGCGACGTTGTCGACGGCGCGCTGGATCGACATCGTGACCCAGGTGTTGAGGTCCACCTGCTCGAGGAGCTTGCCGGTGTGGTGCTGGTTCGCCTTGATGCCGCTGTCGGCGATGTAGCGGTACGCGGTGCCGTCCTTCAATTGCGCGGCGCCGTCGTTCACCGAGCCGGCCTGGAAGAAGGTGCCCTGCGCGGCGCGCGCCTGGCGGAAGAGCTTCGACTGCTCGTACACCTTCACGAACATGATGTACCAGCTGCCCATCGACATCAGCACCAGGATGATGAGCGTGCCGCGCGAGACGAAGTCGCCGCCCTTCCACAGCGCCTCGAGGCCGTAGGGATTCTCGACGACTTCCTTGTCGGCGACCGGCGGCGGGGGCTGCGGCGTGGTGGCGGAAGGCTGCGCCGCGGCATCCGCGGGCGCGGGTGCGGGCGTGGCGGACGGCGCCGCCGCAGCGGCCGGTTGGGGATTGCCCTCGGTCGACTGCGCGAGGACGCTCGGCGCGGCGACCAGGGCGATGCCGGCCGAGCACGCGACGAGGATCGCGGCGATCAGGGCCGGCAGGCGGTGGAGTGATTTCATTGTCGGGTTCTCCTGTTGAGGCAGCCGCGCGGATCCGCGCGAGGTCAGTCCTTGAGGTTGAAGACGATCTCGTACTCGCCGATGAAGCCGACGGGCTCGGGATTGAATTTCCACTGCGAGAGGGCGCTCACCACCTCGCGGTTGAAGATCGGGTTGGTCGAGGAGCGGATCTCCACGCTCGTCACGGCGCCGGAGGGCGCGACGTGCACCCACGCGACCACCTTGCCGCTCAGCCCGCGACGGATCGCCTCGCGCGGGAAGTGCGGATCCACGCGATAGCTCGCCTTGTACTCCTTGCGCACCAGCGGCTTCGGCGGCGCGGGCGGCGCCGGCACGTAGACCTTCGGCGGCGGGCCGGGCGGCGGCGGCGTCGTGGTCACCGTCGTGATGGTCGGCGGCGGCGTCACCTTCGGGATCTCGATGTTGATCTCGGGCGGCGGGATGAAGGGCGGCGGCGGCGCCTCGAGCTTCGGCGGCGGCGGAGGCGGGACCTCCGGCGGCGGCTTCTTCACTTCCTCGATGATCTTGGTCTCGATCGGCGCCTTCACCACCTCGATCACGCGGCGCGCGAGCCCGTTCACGAGGGCCCAACCGAGGACGATGTGCAGGGCGACGACCGCGAGGATGCTGGGCGCGTGCTTCCCCCAGCTCCTCTGCTGCTGCGCGTAATCCACTCTCAAGACCTCCTGTTGCACCTGCGGCTCGCCCTGGAGGGCTCGCCCCTGCGTCGCGTCCCCTTATGGAGGGCGCCCGAAGAAACCTTGGGGGCCGTATGGCGGGGGATGAGCCCCGGTCCGGCTCGCAAAACCCGCGAGTCTACCCGATTTTGCGTTTATGAGGCACGAGGAGGCGTCGAGCGCCCCGGGATCGGCCTATTTGACACCCAATCGCGCCAAAGTTTGCGCGCGGCGCGCCTGCGAGGCGCGATTCACGGCGTCGTAAAGGCTGCCGCGGTGGCTGTCCATCGCCACCAGCAGCGGCCCGAAGCCCTTCACCCGGAACTTCCAGATGGATTCGGGGTGCAGGTCGTCGAGGTCCACGTCCTCGATCGCCTCGATCCACGTGGTCTCGAGCGCCGCCGTGCCGCCGATGATGGCGAGGTAGGCGCCGCCGAGCTCGGCGAAGGCATCGAGCGAGCCCTTGGCGAGGCCGCCCTTGCCGACGATGATGCGCGCGCCCAGCTCGAGCAGCGGGCGCGTGAAGCGCTCCATGCGCGCGGACGTGGTCGTGCCCACGCACACGGAGGCGTATCCCGTGGGATGGGTGGTGGACACCGGCACCTTCTTCACGTTGGGCGCGGTGTGGAGGGTCGCGGCGCCATGGAGATCGAAGCGCGTGGTGCGGCCCTTGTCGAAGAGCGCGATCTGGTTCGCGTCGCGGATGCCGAAGAGCGCGCCTTCGAGCGTCACGGTGTCGTTGATGCGCAACGCGCGCACCTGGGCCTCGCTGATCGGCGGCGTGAGAACGTGGTGGGCCATGGTCAGAACCCGTATTCCACGCCCGCGGGCGTGATGGAAGCCGAGGCGCGCCGCGCGGAGTGGCACTGCATGTTCACCGCGACCGGGTTCATGGTGATGTGCGTGGCGGCGACCTCGACGTGCACCGCGAACGAGGTGGAATCGCCGCCCAGGCCCTGGGGACCCACGCCGAGCATGTTCACCGCCTCGGTAAGCTGGCGCTCGAGCTTCGCGCCTTCCGCATCCGCGCAGGTGCTGCCGAGCGGACGCGTGGCGGCGCGCTTGGCGAGCGCCACGCAAAGATCGGAGGTGCCGCCCACGCCCACGCCGACGATGGTGGGCGGACAGGTCTTGCCGCCCGCCTCGAGCACGCAATCGACGACGAAGGTCTTGATCGCATCGATGCCTTCGGCCGGAATCGCCATGCGCAACCACGAGTTGTTCTCCGAGCCGCTGCCTTTGGGGACCATCTCGATGCGCAGCTCGTCGCGCTCGTCGCTGAAATCGATGTGGATCGGCGGGATGCCGGGACCGCACGACGTCTGCTCGTTCACGCGCGTGATCGGATGCACGACCGAGGAGCGCAGCGGGTGCTCGCGCGTCGCGCGCTCGCAGCCGCGGCGGATGGCCTCCTTGAGCTCCGGCCCCTCGATCTGCACGCCGCGGCCGATGAACACGTTGTAGATGGGGATGCCGGTATCCTGGCAGAGCATGGTGCCGGTGTCCTCGGCCACGCGGATGTTCGTGACCATCGTGCCGAGCACTTGCTTGGCGGTCGCATCCGTCTCGGCGGCGACCAGGCGCCCGAAGCCTTCCTTGATGTCCGGCGGCAACACCTTCAACGCGCGCACGTAAAGCTCGCGTGCGACCTCCTCGACTGCGCGGGGCTCGACCTTCATCGCGAATCCCTTCCGTTGCGCCAATTGCGCGGGTGCATGGACAGCATAACGTTCATCGCGCCAGGACGAACACCAAGCCCGTGAAGAGCGCGAGCGCCCCGGCGATGGCGGCGAGCGCCTTCTGCCACTCGCGCCACGGCAGGAACTCCAGCGCGAGGAGCCGCAAGCCGCCCGCGAGGTGCGCCGCGAGGAGCATCACGAGGATCCATTCGCCCGCGACCACCATCGGCTGCTCGGTCCAGCGCAGGAACGTTTCGAGCCGCGCCTCGCCCTCGAGCGCGGTGCCGAGCGCGAGGAAATGCGCCGGCAGGAAGAGCGCGAGCGCGATTCCCGAGACGCGATGCACGAGGAATGCCCACCACGCGGGGTGGTTGCGGGCCGGGCGCATCATGCGACGATCGCCACCACCGCACGCATCCCGAGGACGAGGAGCGCGAGGCCGATGAGCGCCATGGCGAGGTCCGCGGTCCAGCCGCGCCAGCGCAGCCATTCGTGGGCGACGGTGCGCAGCCCTATGGCTCCGTGGATCGACGCCGCGAAGACGAACAGTGCGTAGAAGAGCGGCCAGGCGAGGTTCGCATGGGTGCGCGCGAGGATCTCGGAGGCGCTGAGCCCGCCGCGCACCGCGTAGACGATGGTGACGATGTGCGCGAGCACGAAGAGCGCGAGGAACGCGGCGGTCACGCGCTGCGCGACCCAGAGGAATGCCGGCACGCGCGAGGCGCTCACGGCTTGCCGTTCCTTCCGCCGAGCATCGCCCACAATCCCTGGCGCTTGAGCCCCGCGATCGAGCGCGTCGGCGAGAGCGACTTCGGGCAGTACTCGGTGCAGCTCATGTGCGTGTGGCACGAGAGGCAGCCGCCTTCCATCGTCACCGCCTCGAGCCGCTCGGCATGGGCGCCATCGCGGACGTCGTTCTGCAAGGTCCAGGCGCGATTGAGCGCCGCCGGGCCCAGGTATCGCGGATCCCACTTCACGACGTCGCAGGCCGCGTAGCACACGCCGCAGCCGATGCATTCGATCGCCGCATCGGCCTCGCGCCGGGCCTCGGTGCGCGGATCGACGATCGCGAACTCCTCGCGCCGCGTGCGAGTGGGCGAGAACTGGCCGCGCGCCCGCGCCCACTTGTCGAAGAACTCGCGCATGTCGGCGACCAGGTCGCGCACCACCGGCATGTTGGCGAGCGGCGCGAGGCGCAGGCTT
>JAICTR010000513.1 GCA_025936275.1 Burkholderiales bacterium | reverse complement strand
GTCCTCGATGATGGTGGGATTCGCCTGCAGGGGCTCCAGCACGCCGCCGATGCCGACGCCGCCCGAGAGGTGCACGTTCCTGCCGATCTGCGCGCAGGAGCCGACGGTCGCCCAGGTATCGATCATCGCGCCTTCGTCGACGTAGGCGCCGACGTTGACGTAGGAGGGCATCAGCACGACGTTCTTCGCGATGAACGCGCCGTGGCGCGCCGCGGCCGGCGGCACCACGCGGTAGCCGCCCGCCTGGAAATCGGCCTGCGTGAAGCGCGCGAACTTGGAGTCGACCTTGTCGAAGTAATGCGTGTAGCCGCCCTGCATCACCTCGTTGTCGCGCAGGCGGAACGAGAGCAGCACCGCCTTCTTGATCCACTGGTGCGTGACCCATTCGCCGCCCTTCTTCTCGGCGACGCGAAGCTTCCCGGCATCGAGCCCGGCGAGCACGCGGCCGACCGCGTCCTTCACCTCCTGCGGCGCGGAGGCGGGCGAGAGCTCGGTGCGGCGCTCGAAGGCCGATTCGATGGTGGCTTGGAGGCTGGTCGATGCGATGTCGTTCATGCGCGTGCGGCGCCCGCCGCGACCGGCGAGCGTTCCTCGATGAAATGGCGGATGCGTTCGGCGGCTTCGCGCGTCTCCTCCACGGTGGAGACGAGCGCCATGCGCACGTAGCCGCGGCCCGGCTGACCTTGCGGCGTCTCGCGCGAGATGTAGCTGCCCGGAAGGACGGTGACGTGCGTCGCGCCGAAGAGCTCGCGCGTGAACGCAAGGTCGTCGCCGCCGACATTCGCCCAGAAATAAAACCCCGCCTCGGGCATCGCGAGCGGCAGCACCGGGTTCACGCGCTCGAAGAACGACGCGAACTTCTCGCGATAGAGGCGGCGGTTCTCGACCACGTGCCCCTCGTCGTTCCATGCGGCGATCGACGCGAGCTGGATCGCGTTGCTCATCTGCGCGCCGTGATAAGTACGGTAGAGCACGAAGCGCTCGAGGATCGCGCGGTCGCCCGCGGCGAATCCGGAGCGCAGCCCCGGCGCGTTGGAGCGCTTGGAGAGCGAGCCCATCACCACGAGCCGCGGCCAGCCCTCGCGCCCCAGCAGGCGCGCCGCGGCGAGCGCGCCCAGCGGCGGGCTCGCCTCGTCGAAGTAGAGCTCGCCGTAGCACTCGTCGGAGACGATGACGAACCCATGGCGATCGGAAAGCTCGAAGAGGCGCTTCCATTCCTCGAGCTTCATCACGCGGCCGTTGGGGTTTCCCGGCGAGCAGGCGTAGAGGAGCCGCGTCTTCGCCCACACCGCGTCGGGCACCGCGTCCCAGTCCGGCGCCTCGGCGCCGCGCGCGTTCACGAAGTGCGGCTGCGCGCCGCCCAGCAGCGCCGCCCCCTCGTAGATCTGGTAGAAGGGATTGGGCGCGACCACGCGCGCCTCGCGCTCCGCCGGATCGAGCACCGCCTGCGCGATGGCGAAGAGCGACTCGCGCGTGCCGAGCACCGGGATCACTTCCTTCTCGAAATCGATCTTCACGCCGTGGCGCCGCCCGATCCACCCGGCGATGGCGCGGCGCAGCTCCGGCAGCCCGAGCGTGAGCGGATAGCGCGCGATCGCGCCGAGGTTCGCGGCGAGGGCTTCCCTGAGGAACGCGGGCGTCGGATGCTGCGGCTCGCCGAGGCTCAACGCGATGGGTTTCAGCCCGGGCGGCGGCGCGATACCGGCGAGGAGCTGGCGCAGCCGTTCGAACGGGTAGGGGCGCAGCAGCTCGAGGCGTGGATTCATCCCGCAATTAT
>JAICTR010000403.1 GCA_025936275.1 Burkholderiales bacterium | reverse complement strand
GAGAACGCCGCCGCGGCGAGGGGGATCGCGAGCGCCGCGCCGAGCGCGGCCCACAGCGCGAGGCGGCGCGGCGGCGCATCGGCGAGATAGCGCCCCAGCACGATCCCCAGCACCGGACAGACCGGCAACACGTAGGTCGGGAGCTTCGATCCCGAGGCGCTGAAGAAGAGCACCACGAACGCGCACCACGCGAGCGCCACGCGCAGCGGCTGGAAACGCGCCCCGGCCTCGCCGCGCCAGGCATGGGCGATCGCCGCCGGCATCGCGAAGCTCCACGGCAGGAAGCCGAACGCGACAATCGGCAGGAAGAACCACCACGGCTCGACGCGCCGCGCCTCGTGCGTGAGGAAGCGCTCGAAGTGCTCGTGGATGAAGAAGAAGTGCGCGAACCCGGGGTTGCGCAGCGACACCATGACGAACCACGGCGCCGCGAGGGCGAGGAAGATCGGGATGCCGTAGCCCCAGCCGAGGCGCTTGAGCACCGAGAAGTCGCGGCGCAACACGATGTGGAAGAAGACCGCCGCGGCGACGAAGACGATGCCGATGAGCCCCTTCGAAAGCACCGCGAGCGCCATCGCCGCCCAGGCGGCCGCGATCCACCGCGCCGCCGATCGGCTGCCGCGTTCCGCCGCCTGCTCCGCGAGCACGAAGGCGCACAGCGCCGCGGTGATCCAGAGCGTGACTCCCATGTCGAGCGTGACGATGGTGCCGAGCGCCATGAAATACGGGCTCGCGAAGAGCGCCAGCACCGTGCCGAGGCGCGTCGCCGGCGAGCCGAGGCGGCGACTCGCATAGGCCGCGACGAGGATCGTGAGGAGCCCGCACGCCGCGACGTAGAGGCGCGCCGTCGCCTCGCCCTCGCCGAACGCGCGGAACACGGCCGCGGTCGCCCAGTACTGCAGCGGCGGCTTCTCGAAGTACTTGATGCCGTCCAGGCGCGGCGTCACCCAGTCGCCGGAGAGCGCCATCTCGCGCGCGATCTCCGAGTAGCGTCCCTCGTCGGGATTGGCGAGGCGGCGCTGCAGCCCATCCACGCCGATGGCTAGCGCCGCCACGGCAAGCAGCAGCAGGATGATCCGCGTGGCGTGGCGACTCATCGCGGGCTCACGCCTCGAGCAGCACCACCACGGCGCCGCCGCCGCCGTGGATCGCGCGCGGCTCGACGAACGCCAGCACCTCGTCGCGGCGCATGAGGAGCTTGCGGATGCGGCGCTTGAGCACCGGCTCGCGGCCCTTCGAGCCCAGGCCCTTGCCGTGGATGATGCGCACGCAGCGCAACCCGCGCCGCCGGCACTCGGCGAGGAACGCCGCGGTTTCGATCGCGGCGGGCTCCGACGCGAGCCCGTGCAGGTCGAGGTGGTCCTGGATCACCCAGTGGGCGCGGCGCAGCTTCCTCAGGATGTCGCGCGGCAGCCCCGGGCGCAGGTACAGCGAGTCGTCCTCGAGCTCGCTGTCGTCGCCCTCGAGTCCCAGGCGCGCGAGCTCGTCCAGCACCGCGCGCTCGTCGCGCACGCGCTGCGTCGGAATGGGAGCGCGTGGCGGGCGCCACGGCTCGACGCGGTTCGGCGGCGGTGCGGGCTCCACGCCGCGCATCTCGGCGCGGAAGAGCTCGGCGTCGTCATCGATAGTCGTGGAGGACGCGCGCGGCGCGCCGCGCGCCCGTTTGCTCACGCGTGCGTTTCCAGGTACTTGTCCGCGTCGAGCGCCGCCATGCAGCCGGTCGCGGCGCTGGTCACCGCCTGGCGATAGACGTGGTCCTGCACGTCGCCCGCCGCGAACACGCCCGGCACGCTGGTCGCGGTCGCGTTGCCGTCGAGCCCGCTCTTCGTGACGATGTAGCCGTTCCTCATCTCGAGCTGGCCCGCGAAGATGTCGGTGTTGGGCTTGTGCCCGATGGCGATGAAGCAGCCGGTGACCGCGATGTCGCGCGTCGTGCCGTCGAGCGTCGATTTGAGGCGCGCGCCGGTGACGCCCGAGGCGTCGCCCAGCACCTCGTCGAGCACGTGGTTCCAGGCGATCGAGACCTTGCCCTCGCGCTCGCGCTCGAAGAGCTTGTCCTGCATGATCTTCTCGGCGCGGAACTTGTCGCGGCGGTGGATCACCGTGACGTGCCGCGCGATGTTGGCGAGATAGAGCGCTTCCTCGACCGCGGTATTGCCGCCGCCCACCACGCACACGTCCTGCGCCTTGTAGAAGAACCCGTCGCAGGTCGCGCATCCCGAGACGCCCTTGCCCATGAAGGCGTGCTCCGAGGGGATGCCCAGGTACATCGCCGAGGCGCCGGTGGCGATGATCAACGCATCGCAGGTATAGGTGCCGCTGTCGCCCACCAGCGTGATCGGCTTGTCGGCGAGCTTCGCGGTGTGGATCTGGTCGAATACGATGTTCGTCTCGAAGCGCTCGGCGTGCTTCAGGAACCGATCCATGAGCTCGGGGCCCTGCACGCCCATCGCATCCGCGGGCCAGTTGTCGACATCGGTGGTGGTCATGAGCTGGCCGCCTTGCGCGAGGCCGGTGACGAGGGTCGGCTTGAGGTTCGCGCGCGCCGCATAGACCGCGGCGGTGTAGCCGGCCGGGCCCGAGCCGAGGATCAGCACACGGGAGTGTTGGGTGGTCATTCGGGAGCTGGAAGGAATGCCCGGAAGCGGGCGAGGGAAGGCGATTATCGCATCCCGCAGCGGCACTTATGTCCCTGTATTTAAGGGGTTATATGAGCTTCAGGCGTTAACAGTTTGACAAATAAGGGCATTTTGAGTATTTAAGGGGCATGCAAGCGACTCCCAGGCGAGCCGTGATCGGCGAACGCACGCAAACGCTGAAGGCGGTGCCCTTCTTCACCCAGCTCAACG
>JAICTR010000009.1 GCA_025936275.1 Burkholderiales bacterium | reverse complement strand
GCTGCAGGAGCGCATCACCTCGACGAAGACCGGCTCCATCACCTCCATCCAGGCGGTGTACGTGCCCGCGGACGACCTCACGGATCCCTCGCCGGCGACCACCTTCGGCCACCTCGATGCGACCGTCGTGCTCTCGCGCGACATCGCCGCGCTCGGCATCTATCCCGCCGTCGATCCGCTCGACTCGACGTCGCGCCAGGTGGACCCCAACGTCGTGGGCGAAGACCACTACAACACGACCCGTGCCGTGCAGCAGGTGCTGCAGCGCTACAAGGAGCTGCGCGACATCATCGCGATCCTCGGCATGGACGAGCTCTCGCCGGAGGACAAGCTGGCGGTCGGCCGCGCGCGCAAGATCCAGCGCTTCCTGTCGCAGCCGTTCCACGTGGCCGAGGTCTTCACCGGCTCGCCGGGCAAGTACGTGACGCTCAAGGACACGATCAAGGGCTTCAAGATGATCGTGAACGGCGAGTGCGACAACCTCCCCGAGCAGGCCTTCTACATGGTGGGCACCATCGAAGAGGCCTTCGACAAGGCGAAGACGCTGCAATAATGGCCAAGACCATGCACGTGGACATCGTGAGCGCCGAGGAGTCGATCTTCTCCGGCGAGGCGGAGATGGTCGTCGCGCCGGGTGAGGGCGGGGAGCTCGGCATCCTCCCGGAACACACTCCGCTCCTCACCCGCATCAAGCCCGGCACCGTGCGCATTCGTCCCGGCACCGATTCGAGCGAGGAAGTGATCTACGTATCGGGCGGCATGATGGAGGTGCAGCCCGATCGGGTCACGGTGCTCGCCGATACGTCGGTTCGTGCCCACGACCTCGACGAGGCGAAGGCGATGGAGGCGGAGCGCCGTGCCAAGGAGGCCCTGAGCAATCGCTCCAGCGCCATGGAGTTCGCCAAGGCCCAGGCGGAGCTCGCCGAGGCGGCCGCCCAGCTCGCGGCGATCCGCAAGCTGCGGCAACGGCGCTGACGTGGTAGAATGGCAAGCGTAGTAGTAGGGGGATCACGAAACTCCTTTACTTAGAGGCGCAACACATGCGGGCAGGGGTCTTCCCCCTGCCCTTTTTGTTTGCCGTGCCGGATGAACCTCGAACGATGACGTCGAACGCGCCGCAAGTCGTGATCCTCGCCGCGGGACAGGGAAAGCGCATGCGCTCCCACCTTCCCAAGGTCCTCCAGCCCCTCGCCGGGCGGCCGTTGCTCTCCCATGTGCTGCACGCTTCGCGTTCGCTCTCGCCCGCGCGCCTTTGCGTCGTCGTGGGACACGGCGGATCGGCGGTCCGCGAGAGCCTGGATGCGAAGGACATCACCTGGGTCGAGCAATCGCCCCAGCTCGGCACCGGTCATGCGGTGATGCAGGCCTTGCCGCAGCTCGCGGCCGATGGCGTGGTCCTGGTCCTTTACGGCGACGTGCCCCTGATCTCGCCGGCGACGTTACGCGCCCTCGTGCAGGCCGCGGCGCCCGGCAAGCTCGCGCTTCTCACCCAAGTGCTCCAGGAGCCGGGGGGATACGGGCGCATCGTGCGCGACCGCGATGGCCGCGTCGCACGCATCGTCGAGGAGAAGGATGCGAGCGCCGAGGAGCGCGCGATCGCGGAGGTGAACACCGGGATCATGGCAATCCCCGGCGCGCGGCTTCGCGCCTGGCTCGAGCGCCTGCGCAGCGACAACGCGCAGGGCGAGTACTACCTCACCGACGTCGTCGCCGCGGCGGTGGCCGATGGCGTGGCCATCGAGGTGCGCCACCCCGCCGCCGAATACGAGTGCCTCGGCGTCAACAGCAAGCGCGAGCTCGCGAACCTCGAGCGGCGACTGCAGATGCGCGAGGCCGAGCGCCTTCTCGAGGCGGGCGTGACGCTCGCCGATCCGGCGCGCATCGACGTGCGCGGCGAGCTTGAATGCGGCCGCGACGTCTTCATCGATGTCGGCTGCGTCTTCGAGGGACACGTGGTGCTCGGCGACGGCGTGAAGTTGGGCCCGCACTGCGTGCTGCACGACGTGGCCATCGGCGCGGCCACCGAGATCCGCCCCTTCTCTCTGCTCGAGGACGCCCGGGTGGGCTCGAACGCGCGCATCGGCCCGTTCGCGCGGATCCGTCCGGGCACCGAGCTCGACGACGACGTGCACATCGGCAACTTCGTCGAGGTGAAGGCGAGCCGCGTCGGGCGCGCGAGCAAGGCGAACCACCTCGCGTATGTCGGCGACTCCACGGTCGGGGCGGATGTGAACATCGGCGCCGGCACCATCACGTGCAACTACGATGGCGCGCGCAAGCACCGCACGGTGATCGAGGACGACGTGCACATCGGCTCCGACGTGCAGCTCATCGCGCCGGTCACGGTGGGCCGCGGCGCGACCATCGCCGCCGGCGCCACCATCACCGACGACGTACCGCCCGGCGGCCTCACGCTCACCCAGAAGAAGCAGGTCACGAAGCCGGACTGGCAGCGGCCGCGCAAGAAGTGACGCGCCGCGCCCGTCCCTAGTTCGCGGCCGTCCTCGCCGAGGCGACCGCGGGGATGCCGGGATCGTCTGGCGCGACGAGGTAGCTCGCGGCCACGCCGATCATGGGCGAGATCCCGACCATCACCAGCGCCCGGGTCGCGGCGCCGAGGGGATCGAGGCCCATCCAATGGCTCTCTTCCGCGGAGGGTTGCGGTTCGTGCTTGCGCAGGTCGTCGAGCATGGCGATCGCCTTTCATGCCGTGGGATTAGGCGAGCCCAGCGTAGCGGGCCGCGATTCGCGGCCGACACGGAGAAGTCGGGACTGCGAATGCCGAAGATTCCGCGCTACCAGCGCGCGGGCGGCTTCTTGTTGATGGTGACGATGCGGTTCTCGACCTTGATGTAGCCGCCCGCGGTGAGGTCGCGGAAGATGCGGCTCACCATGTCGCGCGACGCGCCCACGCGCTCCGCGATTTCCTGCTGCGTGATCTTCTCCGGGATCTGCAGCTTGCCGTCCGCGGCTTCCACGGCCATGTTGAGGAGCAGCCGCGCGACCCGGCCGTAAACGTCGAGGAGCGCGAGGTCCTTCACGCTGTTGGTGGCGATCCGTGCCCGGTCGATGATTCGCGAGATCATGTCGAGCGCGAAATCCGGGTTGTGGCGGATCGCTTCGCGCACCGGGTCGCGTCCGACCACGGAGAAGGTGGTGGGCTCGAGCGTCATCACCGAGGCGGACCGCGGCTTGCCGTCGAGCGCCATCTCGCCCACGTACTCGCCGGGGCCCTGGGTATCGAGGATCATCTCGTGTCCTTCCGTATCCGAGATGAATACCTTGACGCGGCCGGAGAGGACGACGAACACCGAGTCGCTCGAGTCGCCCTCGGTGATGAAGACCGTGTTCTTCGGGTAGGTGCGCAGCCGTCCCAGCCCCGCGAGCGAGCGGACGAAGGGGTCCGATATGGACTGGAGTTGGGCGGCGCTCGGTGTATCCCCTGTCATGTTCTTCTCTTCGCCCGGAGGACGCCGAAGTCTAGCACCGCGCTCCGGCCGCGTTAAGTCGCCCGTGCCCTGGCGCACGCGAGCCTGTCCGATATTCGGCAATGCAGCTGCGAAAAATACCGCTGCGTCGCCGGCGCCGCGCGGCGCAACATGCTTCCAGGTTCGCAGGTCTCCTCCTCTCCTGCGGCCCGGCAGGGCGACACGAGGCCGATGCCATGGCGCCTATGCTTGACCCTCCCCGGTCCCCAGGCCGGGGAGGGTCCTTGTTTTTTGGGGACCGCGCCCGCGGGTCGTGGGCGTGAGAAAATGGCGCTCCCCTTCACCTGCCTTTCGCGCAATCACAGCCATGTGCGGAATCGTCGGCGCGATCGCCAGCCGGAATGTCGTCCCGGTGCTGACCGAGGGCCTGCGGCGCCTGGAGTACCGCGGCTACGATTCCGCGGGTGTCGCCGTCCTCGACGGCACGATCCGGCGGGTTCGCCGGGTGGGCCGCGTGGCCGAGATGGAGGCCGCGGTCCGCGCCGAGCACCTGAGCGGCATCGTCGGCATCGCGCATACCCGCTGGGCGACGCATGGCGGCGTGAGCGAGCCGAATGCGCACCCGCACGTCTCCCGGGGCGAGATCGCGGTCGTCCACAACGGAATCATCGAGAACCACGAGGAGCAGCGCGCCCGCCTCGCCGCGCTCGGATACGCGTTCGAGTCGCAGACGGATACCGAGGTCGTGGCGCACCTCATCCACCATCACTACCAGGCCACACGCGACCTTTTCGCGGCCACCCGGCGCACGGCGGCCGAGCTGCGCGGCGCGTACGCGCTGGGCGTCGTGTGCCTCGCCGATCCGGAGACCATGACCGGCGCGCGCATGGGTTGCCCGCTCGTGGTCGGCCTGGGCGACGGCGAGAATTTCCTCGCCTCGGACGTCTCCGCGATCATCGCGCAGACGCGCCGCGTCGTTTACCTCGAGGACGGCGACGTGGTCGCGGTGCATCGCTCGGGCATCGAGGTGACCGATGGATCCGGGCAGCCCGTCGAGCGGGCGGTGCACCGATCGGATCTCTCGCCCGACGCGGTGGACCTCGGGCCGTATACACATTACATGCAGAAGGAGATCCACGAGCAGCCGCGCGCCGTCGCCGATACGCTCGAAGCGCTGATGGATGGCGGCGTGGATGTCGACGGTCTCTTCGGCGAAGGCGCCTTGGCGGCGTTCCGCGCGGCGCCTTCCGTGCTGGTGCTCGCTTCGGGGACCAGCTACTACGCCGGCCTCGTGGCGCGCTACTGGATCGAATCGGTGGCGCGCGTGCCCTGCTCGGTCGAGCTCGGGCACGAGTACCGCTACCGCGATTCGATTCCCGAGCCACGGCAATTGGTGGTGACCGTCTCCCAGTCCGGCGAGACGCTGGACACCATGGAAGCGCTGAAGCGCGCCCGCGCGCTCGGCCATGAAGCGACGCTCTCCATCTGCAACGTCCGCGAGAGCGCGATCCCGCGCGCCTCGCGCTTCGTGTTCTACACGCGGGCCGGCGCCGAGATCGGCGTCGCATCCACCAAGGCGTTCACCACGCAGCTCGCCGCGCTCTACACGCTCGCGCTCGCGTTGGCGAAGGCGCATGGCCGGCTCCCGGAGGCCGCCGAGGCCGAGGCGCTGCAGCAGCTGCGCTTCGTGCCGGGAAGCATCCAGCACGCGCTCAACCTGGAGCCGCAGGTCGCCGCGTGGGCCGCACGTTTCGCCGAGCGCGAGCACGCGCTCTTCCTCGGGCGCGGCATCCACTATCCGGTGGCGCTCGAGGGCGCGTTGAAGCTCAAGGAGATTTCCTATATCCACGCCGAGGCGTATCCCGCGGGCGAGCTCAAGCACGGGCCGCTTGCGCTGGTCGATGCGGCGATGCCGGTCGTGGTGATCGCGCCCAACGATGCGTTGCTCGAGAAGGTGAAATCCAACATGCAGGAAGTGCGCGCGCGCGGCGGCGAGCTCTACGTGTTCGCCGACCTCGACAGCCATTTCAGCGCGGAGTCGGGGGTACACGTGATCCGCACTCCGCGCCACGCCGGAGCGCTCTCGCCCATCGTGCACGCCGTCCCGGTGCAGCTCCTCGCCTACCACGCGGCGCTCGGGCGGGGGACGGATGTCGACAAGCCGCGCAACCTGGCCAAGGCCGTGACGGTCGAATGACGAGAGCGAAAGGAATGGAAGAAGAAGCCGCACGCGTGATGCGCCACGTGATCGCCGCGATCGACGCGGCGAAGGAGAGCGCCGAGCCTTTCCATCACCTGCAGCTCGCCGGCATCTTTCCCGACGATACCTACGCGGCGATGATGGACGCGATGCCGAGCGAAGGGGAATACCGCCGCATGTCGGGACGCGCGCGCTCGTCGGGCAGCACGCGCGTGAAGCTCGACCTGCTGCCCGAGTTCGTGCGCCATTTGCCCGAGCCCGGCCGCGCGGTGTGGGATGTGGTCGGAAGGGCGCTGTGCAGCGCGGAGGTGCGCGAGCGCCTGCGCGAACGGCTCGCTCCGGGACTCGAGCGGCGCTTCGGGCAACGACACCGCAGCGTGGGCATGTACCCGATCCCTGTGCTCACCCGCGATACGCCCGGTTATCGCATCGGCATCCACCCCGATACGCGCCACAAGGCGATCACCGCGCAGATCTACCTGCCGCGCGATCGCTCCATCGAGCACATCGGCACGGTGTTCCATCGCAAGAGCGGCGACGGCGCGTTCGAGCGGGCGAGCCAGATGTCGTTCGCACCGAACTCCGGGTACGCGTTCGCGGTCGGCAGCGACACCTATCATTCGGTGGATACGGTCGGGCCGGAGGTGCAGACCCGCGACTCCATCCTGCTCACCTACTTCGCCGACCACACGCTGCTGCAGCTGGTGCAGAACCGCGGCAAGCGCGTGGGGAACCTCGTGCGCAACGAGCTTCGCAGGCTGGTGCACCGCCCCGGCTGAAGCGCGTCAGAAAGAGCGCGGCAGGCCGAGCACGTGCTCGGCGACGTACGAGAGGATCAGGTTGGTGGAGATGGGCGCCACCTGGTAGAGGCGCGTCTCGCGAAACTTGCGCTCCACGTCGTAGTCCGCGGCGAAGCCGAATCCGCCATGGAATTGCAGGCAGGCGTTCGCCGCTTCCCATGACGCCTTCGCCGCGAGGTACTTCGCCATGTTCGCCTGCGCGCCGCACGGCTGGTGCGCGTCGAAGAGCCGGCACGCCTCGAAGCGCATCAGGTTCGCGGCCTCGAGCTCGATGTGCGCCTCGGCGATCGGGAACTGCACGCCCTGGTTGCGCCCGATCGGCCGCCCGAACACCACGCGCTCGCTCGCATAGCGCGTCACCTTGTCGATGAACCAGTAGCCGTCGCCGATGCATTCCGCGGCGATGATCGTGCGCTCGGCGTTGAGCCCGTCGAGGATGTAGCGGAAGCCCTTGCCTTCCTCGCCGATGAGGCTCGCGGCGGGAACCTCGAGGTTGTCGATGAAGAGCTCGTTCGTCTCGTGGTTCACCATGTTCGCGATCGGCCGCACGGTGAGGCCGTGGCCCACCGCCTCGCGCAGGTCCACGAGGAAGATCGACATCCCTTCCGAGCGCTTCTTCACCTCGGCGAGCGGCGTGGTGCGCGCGAGGAGGATCATCAGGTCGGAATGCTGCACGCGGGAGGTCCAGACCTTCTGGCCATTCACCACGTAGCGGTCGCCGCGGCGCACGGCGGTCGTGCGAATCGATGCGGTATCGGTCCCCGCGGTGGGCTCGGTCACGGCCATCGACTGCAGGCGCAGCTCGCCGCGCGCGATCCTGGGGAGGTACTCCGCCTTCTGCTCCGCGGACCCGTGGCGCAGCAGCGTGCCCATGTTGTACATCTGGCCGTGGCATGCGCCGGCGTTGCCGCCGCAGCGATTGATCTCCTCCATGATCACCGACGCTTCGGTCACGCCGAGCCCGGAGCCCCCGTATTCGCTCGGAATCAGCGCGGCCAGCCAGCCGGCCCGGGTGAGGGCATCGACGAACGCCTCCGGATACGCGCGACGCGCATCGACGTCGCGGAAGTATTCGGCGGGGAATTGCGCGCACAGGTCGCGAACGCCGTCGCGGATCTGCGCGTGCGGATCTTCGCTGTGCTCGGGCACCGCCTCGTCTCCATTCGAACCGACGGACGATGCTACCGCATGCGCGCGGCGCTAGCCGCGATCAACCTGCGGCGCGCGGCTTGTAGAAGTAGTAATCGGCGGTGAACGCGACGCGTGCCTCGTCGCCCACGTGTGTGTCGTCGCAGGCGCCGCGCGGCGGCGCGCCGCCCGCGGTGTTCACGCGCTGGATGCTCGAGACGCCCGCGAACATCCCGGAGTCCCCGATAGGCACCGCGTGCATCAGCTCCCACGGCAGGTTGTCCGCGCCCGCCGCCTGCATGCGCAGCGGCACGCCCGAGACGCTGCTCAGGTCGTAGAGCGACTCCCAGTGGTTGGGCGAGGCCATGCGCGCGACGCTCGCCGCGCCGTCGTAAAGCGTGGCATCGGGCGCGACCAGGAACCACGCGTAGGACGCGCCGCCCGGCACCTGCTGGCACTGGTAGACCTGCACGCCGTTCGCCGACAGCGCGAACGCCGGCTCCTCGGTGGGCAGCGTTCGCAACGAGTAGGCGAGGCCGGACGGCTCGGCGATCGCGGCGGCCGCGGGAAGCGCGAGCGCGCTCGCGAGCAGGATGCAGGTTCTCAACATGGGGGCCTCCTTCGGGACCGCTATCGGGAAGACCCATGCCGCGGGGCACGGTTCCCGCTTGGGGACGCCCGCGCATCCGCCGTTCGGAGAGTAGAATCGGCCGTTGTCCCCGGCGTCCTTCCCATGCGCATCTACGTCAACGACGTCGCCGTACGCGACGGCTTCCAGATCGAGCCGCATTTCATCCCGACGGCCACCAAGGTCGAGGTCGTCAACCAGCTTTCGCGCACCGGGCTGCACAAGATCGAGGTGACGTCGTTCGTGTCGGCGAAGGCCGTCCCGGCGCTCGCCGACGCACGTGAAGTGCTCGCGGCCATCGATCGCGTGCCCGGGGTCATCTACGTCGCGCTGGTCCCCAACCTGCGCGGCGTGCACGATGCGGCGGCGAGTCCCGCCAGGCCCGATGAAGTGAACGGCGTGATGTCCGCGTCGGAGACGCACAACCGCGCCAACATCAACCGCACCCACGAGCAGTCGCTCGCCGACATGCCGGCGATGATCCGCGCCGCCCACGACGCGGGCATGAAGATCACGATGAGCCTTTCCACCTCGTTCGGCTGTCCGTTCGAGGGACGCGTGCACGAAGACGCCGTGCTCGATTTCGTCGCGCGCTTCCGCGACCTGGGCTTCGATGGCATCTCGCTCGCGGATACCACCGGCATGGCGAACCCGCGGCAGGTGCGCAGCCTCACCGCGAAGGTGCTCGAGCGCTTCCCGCCCCCGGACGAGACGTTCTACACGCTGCACTTCCACAACACGCGCGGCATGGGCCTCGCCAACGTGGTCGCGGGGATCGAGGCCGGCGTGCGCTCGTTCGATGGCTCCGTGTCCGGGCTCGGCGGATGCCCCTTCGCGCCCGGCGCCACGGGCAACATCTGCACCGAGGACCTGGTGAACATGCTCGAGGACATGGGCTGCGACACGCGCGTCGACCTGGCGAAGCTGCTGGCCGTGGCGCGTCGCATCCCGCAGGTCGTCGGACACGACGTTCCCGGCCAGGTGATGAAGGCCGGCCAGACGCTGGAGCTGCACGAGCCGCCCGCGCGCCTGCGCTCCTGATCTTCACGGGCCGCGCCCCGGCCCGATTCGCAAGCACGACAACCCACGGAGAAAAAAACCATGAAGCGATTGATCCATGCGGTCGGCGCGCTGTTGCTCGGTGTCGCCATCGCGACCGCCGCCGCGGCCCAGGCGCCGGAGAAGAAATCCATCACCATCGCGGTGGGCGGCAAGAGCCTCTTCTACTACCTGCCGCTTTCGGTCGCCGAGCGCAAAGGCTTCTTCAAGGACGAAGGGCTCGATGTGGAGATCCCCGACTTCCCGGGCGGCTCGAAGGCGCTGCAGGCGCTGGTGGGCGGCAGCGCGGACTTCGTCTCCGGCGCCTACGAGCACACCATCAACATGGCCGCCAAGCACCAGCCGATCAAGGCGGTGGTGCTGCAGCTGCGCTACAACGCGATCGAGCTCCTCATGCCGAGCGAGCGCGCGGCGAAGTACCGCGATGGCCGCGACTTGAAGGGCTTGAAAATCGGCGTGACCGCCCCGGGCTCCTCGACCAACATGTTCGTGGACCTGCTCCTCGTGAAGGCCGGCCTCAAGCCCACCGATGTCTCGATCGTGGGCGTGGGCGCCGGCGCCGGCGCGGTCGCCGCGATGGAGAAGGGCGAGATCGACGCGCTCGCGAACCTCGACCCGGTGATCACGCGCCTCGAGGCGACGGGCAAGTTCAAGTCGGTCGTCGACACGCGCACCGAGCAGGGGATGGAGCAGGTCTACGGCAAGGAGTACATGGCCGCCGTGATCTACACCACCGACGAGTTCATCCAGAAGAATCCGAACACGGTGCAGGCGGTGGTGAACGCGATGGTGCGCGCCGACAAGTGGATCGCGAAGGCTTCGCCGCAGGAGATCGTCGACCTCATGCCCGACACGTACAAGGCGGGCGATCCGGCGCTCTACAAGAAGGGCCTCGAGAAGAACCTCGCCGGCTACTCGAAGGACGGCCTGATGTCGCTTCCCGCCGCCGAGAACGTCTACAAGGTGCTCGCGCAGTTCGAGCCCTCGGTGATCAAGGCCGGCAAGATCGACCTCTCGAAGACCTTCGACAACCGGTTCGCGGAGAAGGCGGACAAGAAATACCGCTAGGGGCGCCGGCGTTGGATCGCGCCGCGGTCGCCTTCGAGGACGTCACCTGCACCTTCGCCGGCCGCGACGGGGCGCGGCCCTACACGGCGGTGAAGGGCGTGACGCTGTCGATCGGTGAGGGCGAGTTCGTCTCGATCGTGGGCCCCACCGGCTGCGGCAAGTCCACGCTGCTCAACGTCGCGGCGGGCCTGCTGCGCCCGTCTTCCGGCGGCGTACGCATCCAGGGCGAGCGGCTGACGGGCATCAATCGGCGCGCGGGGTACATGTTCCAGGCCGAGGCGCTGATGCCCTGGCGCAGCGCCCTCGGCAACGTTGCCGCGGGCCTCGAGTTCCGCGGCGCGGACAGGCGCGAGGCGCGCCGCCGCGGCGAGGAGTGGCTCGAGCGGGTCGGCCTCTCCGGATTCGGCGATCGTTATCCGCACCAGCTTTCGGGCGGTATGAGGAAGCGCGTCTCCCTCGCGCAGATGCTCATCCTCGAGCCGCCGATCCTGCTCATGGACGAGCCGTTCTCGGCGCTCGACATCCAGACGCGCCAGCTGATGGAGAACGAGCTGCTCGAGCTCTGGAGCGCGAACCGCAAGAGCGTGATCTTCATCACCCACGACCTCGAGGAGGCGATCTCGCTTTCCGATCGCGTGGTGGTGCTCTCCGCCGGCCCGGCGACGCACCCGATCGGCGAGTTCGCGATCGACCTGCCGCGGCCGCGCGACGTGGCCGAGATCCGGCTCACGCCGCAATTCATCGCGCTGCACGACCGCATCTGGCGCTCGATGAAGGAAGAGGTGCTCAAGGGCTACGCGCAGACGCGCAACCGGACGGCGGCATGAAGCGCTCGACGCTGCGGATCTGGCAGGCGCTGATCCTGGTGCTGATCTTCGTCGCCTGGCAGGCGCTCACGCAGCCGGGATTGCTGCCGCCGGTGGTGTGGGACAACCCGGACCGCGCGGCCTTCTTCTTCGGCGAACCGGTCAAGATGTTCCGCGTGATCTGGACCTGGTTCGCCGACGGCACGATCTACAAGCATCTCTGGGTCACGCTCGAGGAGACGGTGCTCGCCTTCGTCATCGGATCGCTGCTGGGGCTCGCCTTCGGCCTGTGGCTCGGACTTTCTTCCACCGCGTCGACCCTGCTCGACCCGTACATCACCGCGATGAACGCCATGCCGCGCGTGGTGCTGGCGCCGATCTTCATGGTGTGGTTCGGGCTCGGCATCTGGTCGAAGGTGGCGCTCGGCGTGACGCTCGTCTTCTTCATCGTGTTCTTCAACGTCTACCAGGGCGTGAAGGAAGTGAGCCCGGTGGTGCTCAACAACGCGGTGATGCTGGGCGCGAGCCGGCGCCAGCTGCTGCGCCACGTGTACTTGCCATCCGCGACGTCGTGGGTGTTCTCGAGCCTGCACACCTCGGTGGGCATGGCTTTCGTCGGTGCGGTGGTCGGCGAGTACCTCGGTTCCGCGAAGGGCGTGGGCTACCTCATCCAGCAGGCGGAGGGCGCGTTCGACATCAACAGCGTGTTCGCGGGCATCCTCGTGCTCACCGCGTTCGCGCTGGTGCTCGATTACGCGGTCACCCACACCGAGCGCAGGCTCCTGCGCTGGCGCCCCGCGCAGAGCGAGACCGAGCAGCTCTAGGCGCCGCGCCGCGGCTTGCGTCGTGCCCGCGCGGCGAGCGGATCGAAAACCGCGTTCGGCAGCAGGCGCATCAGCCGTCCGACGATCGCCATCTGCCACGGGATCACGGTGAACGAGCGGCCCGAATCGATCGCGCCTGCGATGCGGCGCGCGGCTTCCTCCGCCGAGAGCAGGAACGGCATGCGATAGGGATTGCGCTCGGTCATCGGCGTCGCGATGTAGCCCGGGCAAACGGTCACGACACGCACGCCGCTCGCGCGCATCTCCACGCGCAGCGCTTCCAGGTAGCGGATGGCGGCGGCCTTGGACGCGCTGTACGCGCCGGCCCCCGGAAGCCCGCGGAATCCGGCGACCGAAGCGATGCCGGCGAGCACGCCGCGGCGCTCCTGCCGCATCGCACCGGCGAACGGATGGAACGTGTGCATCATGCCGATCACGTTGACCTCGAGGATTTCGGCGAACGTGCGTGCGTCTTCGGGCTCGCCGGTCAGCGTGCCGTGCGACGTGCCGGCGTTGGCGATGACGAGGTCGGGGACGCCGTGGCGCGCGATGAAGTCGCGCCCCGCGGCATCCATCGCGGCGAGGTCGCGCACGTCGCAGGCGTAAGTTTCGGTGCGCGCGCGGGTGGCGCGGGCGACTTCCCCGAGCGCCGCTTCGCGCCGTGCGACGAGCCCGAGGATGGCGCCGCGAGCGGCGTAGCAATGCGCGAGGGCGGCGCCGATGCCGCTCGAAGCGCCGGTGATGAAGACCCGCATGGCGAGGCGAGCGCGATCGCCGGACGGGTCCGAGCCGCTACCTCTTGCCGCCCTTGCCGTTCTCGGCACGCACCTTGGCGACCAGCTCGTCGACCACCGCGAAGATGCGCTCCGGGCTCCCCGCGAGCTCGCCGGAGGTGTAGTACTTCCCGTTCACGACCAGCCGCGGCACGCTGTCGACCTTGTAGTTGATGGTCATCTGCTTCGCGCGCGCCATGTCGCTCACCACGGTGAACGATTTCTCCATCTGCTCGTACTTCGCCGGATCCACGCCGTGCTGGGCGAGCCATTGCTCGCGGATCTTCTTGTTGCCGAGGTTCACGCGTTCCTTGTGGATGGCGTCGAAGATCTTGTCGTGCAGCTGCGGCAGGAGGCCCATCGCCTGGACGGTGTAGAAGACGCGTGCGAGCTCGCCCCAGCTTTCGCTCGGATAAGCCGGCACGCGCTTGAACACGACGTCGTCCGGCTTCTTCTGCAGCCAAGCGTTCACCATCGGCTCCAGGTGATAGCAGTGCGGGCAGCCATACCAGAAGAACTCGATCACCTCGATCTTGCCGCCGCTCTCGGTGGGCTGCGGCGGGGCGACCAGCGCGTAATCGGCCGCGCTCGCGTTCGCCGCGAACACGGATGCCAGCATCATCAGGAAAGGGGTCAGCGCTTTGCGCAGGGACATGGATGTTTCCTTCTAGGGGTTCTTGCCTTCGTCGCCGGTGCGGATGATCGCCGCGGCGACGCCATTTTGCGACAGTGTGGCCTTGATGCGGTTCGCGTCGTCCACGCTCTGGTAGGGACCGAGCCGGACGCGATAGAGCTTGCCCTTGTCGGGCGTCGCGACGCTGCGCACCGAGGCTTCCAATCCGGTCAACGCGATCTTCGCGCGAAGGTTGTCCGCCTCCTTCTCGTCGGAGAAGGCGCCCGCCTGCAGCCAATAGGCCTCGCTGCCATGGGGCTTCGGTGTCGCGGGCGAGGAACCGGGGCGCGGTGCCTCGGCGGGCTTCGCCTCGGGCGCCGGGGGCTTCGGCGCGGCGCGCGGCGCCGCTTCCTTCTCGCCGGGAAGGATCTGGTAGAACTCGAAGCGCGGACGATCCGAAGGCTTCGCCGCCTTGTCCGGCGCCGAGCCCTGCGCCGCTTTCTGCGCCGCCTTCGCGGCTTCCTCGGGCGGCGGCGGCTGCACGGCATTGAGGCGCGGCAGCGGCTCGACCGGGCGGTTCTTCTGCACGAACGGATTGGCGAGGCGGTTCAGCCACAGCGCGACGGCGAGCGAGATCACGATGCCGATCAGCAGGCCGATGATCATGCCGAGGAGGAGCGGATGGTTGAGGCGGCTTGCACCGCGCGCGGCCGGCGCGTCCTTGTAGTCCTTGGGCATCACATTCTTTCGGGGGCGCTCACGCCGAGCATCGCGAGGCCGTTGGCGAGCACCTGTCGGGTCGCGGCGACCAGCGCGAGGCGCGCGCGCTTGAGCGGCTCGTCGTCGACCAGGAACCGCTCGGCATTGTAGTAGGTATGAAACGCGGCCGCCACGTCGTCATGCAGGTAATGCGTGACGAGATGCGGCGCGAACTCCGCCGTCGCGCGCGCGACGAGCTCCGGGAATTGCGCGAGCTTTCCGGCGAGCGCGGCTTCGTGCGGCGTGCCGAGGCGCGAAAGGTCGGCATCGCCGAGGGAGGCGGCATCGCCGCCCCACTCGCGCAGCACGCTGCACACGCGCGCATGCGCGTACTGCACGTAGTACACCGGGTTCTCGTCGGACTGCGACTTGGCGAGGTCGATGTCGAACACGAGGTGCGAATCCACGCGCCGCATCAGGAAGAAATAGCGCACCGCATCGCGGCCGACCTCGTCGATGAGGTCGCGCACGGTGACGTAGGACCCCGCGCGCTTCGAGATCTTCACCTCCTCGCCCGATTTCATCACCGTCACCATCTGGTGCAGCACGTAATCGGGATAGCCCTTGGGGATCCCGAGGCCCAGCGCCTGCAGGCCTGCGCGCACGCGCGTGACCGTCGAGTGGTGATCCGCCCCCTGCACGTTCACCGCGTGGGTGAAGCCGCGGCGGTACTTGCCCAGGTGGTACGCGACATCCGGCACGAAGTACGTGAAGGTGCCGTCCGACTTGCGCATCACCCGGTCCTTGTCGTCGCCGAAGTCCGTGGTGCGCAGCCAGAGCGCGCCTTCGGACTCGTAGCAATGGCCCGCGTCGCGCAGCAGCGTCACGGCCTCGAGCACCTTGCCGTCGGTATAGAGCGAGCTTTCGAGGAAGTAGGAGTCGAACTTCACGCCGAAGGCGCGCAGGTCCACGTCCTGCTCGCGGCGCAGGTAGGCGACGGCGAACTGGCGGATCTGCTCGAGGTTCGCGCCTGCCGCGTCGCCGAAATGCTCGGCGACGTACTCGCGCGCGATGTCCTTGATGTAGTCGCCGAGATAGCCGTCGGCGGGCATCGCGGCGCTTTCCCCGCGCGCCTCGCGGATGCGCGCCTGCACGGAGAGCGCGAGGTTCGCGATCTGGTTGCCGGCGTCGTTGTAGTAGAACTCGCGCGTCACGCGCCATCCCTGCCACTCGAGCAGCGTCGAGATGGCGTCGCCGAGCGCGGCCTGGCGGCCATGGCCGACATGCAGGGGACCGGTCGGGTTGGCCGAGACGAATTCCACCAGGATGCGCTCGCCGCGGCCCGCTTGCCCGCGGCCGAAGGCGGCGCCTTGCCGGTGGATCTCGGGGACGATCGCGAAGCGCGAGGCGCGCGACAGCGTGAAGTTGATGAAGCCGGGCCCGGCGATCTCGGCGCGAGCGATCTCGGCGTGGGCGCCGAGCGCGGCGATGATCGCCTCGGCCGCCTCGCGCGGCTTGCGGCCCACCTGCTTCGCGATCTGCAGCGCGACGTTGCTCGCGAAATCGCCGTGCTCGGCCTTCTTCGGCCTCTCCAGGTCGACGGCGGGCGGCTCGACGCCGGGAAACGCGGCGGCGACGGCGCTGCGCACCGCCTCGGCGAGGCGTGATTTCGAATCGGGGGAGGACACGGGAGACGGCGAATCCAAACCACTCATTATACGGGGCGCGCCTAGACCTCCTGCGGGTCCACGTCGAGCGACCAGCGCACGCTGCGCGCGGCGCTTTCGTCCAGGCGCGCGCGCCAGTCGCGAAGGAAAGCCTGCAGGGGACCGCGCGAACGCGCTCGCACGAGGAGTTGCGCGCGTTCGAACCCGGCCTTGCGCTCGAGCGGCGCGGCGACCGGATCGAACACCTCCACCTCCGCCGTGATGCGGCTTGCGATGGTCGAAGCCTCGCGCAGGAAGCGCAGCGCCTCTCCCGGCTTCTTCGCTTCCGCGCGCAGCAGCGCGAGGTAGGCGAAAGGCGGAAACCCGGCGAGCCGGCGCTCCTCGAGCGACGCCGCGGCGAATCCTTCGAAATCGTGACGCGCAACCGCGGCATACAGCGGATGCGACGGGAAGTCGGTCTGGATCAGCACTTCGCCGGCCGCCTTTGCGCGCCCGGCGCGTCCCGCGACCTGCACCAGCAGCGCGAAGAGGCGCTCGGCCGAGTGGAAGTCGGCGCTGAAGAGCGCGCTGTCGCTGTCGAGCACGCCGACGCGCGTGAGCCGCGGGTAATCGTGCCCCTTGGCGAGCATCTGCGTGCCGACGAGGATATCGACCTCGCCCGCGCGGAAGCGCTCGAGCGCCGCGCCGAGCGCCCCCTTGCGCGCCGCGGCATCCCGGTCGACACGCTCGATGCGCGCGCCGGGAAGCGCCTCGCGCAAGCCCTCCTCCACGCGCTGCGTCCCCTGCCCGACGGGGGCGAGGTCGGCGGCGCCACAGGACGGGCATGCCTGCGGCACACGCTCGCGGTGGCCGCAATGATGGCAGCGCAGCTCTCCCGCCTTGCGATGCAGGACCAGGTTGGCGCTGCAGCGGCGGCAGCTCGAATGCCAGGTGCAGGCACGGCAGAAGAGCACCGGCGAGAATCCGCGCCGGTTCACGAAGACGAGCGCCTGCTCGCCGCGGGCCACGCATTCGCGCAGCGAACGGACGAGCGCGGACGTGAGTCCTTCCTTCGGTCGATCGGCGCGCGTGTCGATGGTGCGCACGGCCGGCATGGAGGCGCCCGAAGCGCGCGTCGCCAGTCGCGCGAGCGTGTAGCGGCCCTCGCCCACGTTGGCGAAGCTCTCCAGCGAAGGCGTGGCCGAGCCGAGCACCACCGGGATGCCGAGCTCCTGCGCGCGGCGCACGGCGACATCGCGCGCCGAGTACCGCAGTCCTTCCTGTTGCTTGTACGACGGATCGTGCTCCTCGTCGACCACGATCAGGCCGAGATCGTGGAACGGCATGAGCGCCGCGAGCCGCGTCCCGAGGACGATGCGCGCCTCGCCCGTCCGCGCGGCGAGCCAAGCGGCGGCACGCTCGCCTTGGGCAAGATGGCTGTGCGCGTGCGCCACCGGGACGCCGGCGAAGCGCTTTCGCACCCGCTCCTCGAGCTGCGGGGTGAGGCCGATCTCGGGAACGAGGTAGAGCGCCTGCCGCCCCGCGGCGAGAACCCGCTCGAGGAGCTGCAGGTAGATCTCCGTCTTCCCGCTCCCCGTCACGCCGTGCAGCAGCACCGGGTGAAAGCGGTCGAGGCCCGCGAGGCAGGCATCGAGCGCCGCCTGTTGCTCATGAGTGAGCGCGGGCGGCGTTTCCCGATCCTGGTTCCCGGCATGGGGGGCGATGGCTGCCACGCGCCGCCGTGTGACCTGGCGCAAGCGCGGCGGAAGGCTCGCGGCGATCACCTCGCCCAGGCCGCGCTGGTAGTAGGCGGCGCAAAAATTCAGCAGGCGGATATCCTTCGCCGCCAGGGGCGGGATGTCGTCCACCTCGCGCTCGATGGCCTTCAGCTTGTGGGCCGGAACCTCGCTCGCCTCCAGGCGCTCGACAACCATTCCCACCTTGCGCGTGCGACCGAAGGGCACGACGACGAACGCGCCGACCTGCGCATCGAGGCCGTCCGGAACGCGAAAATCGAAGGCCCATTCGAGCGGCACATCGACGGCGACGCGCGCGATCTTCAAGCGCTCAAAGCTCCGCGAAACGGCCCGCGAAAAGCCTGTGGATAAGTCTGTGAACAGCTTGTCGCGCCCCGCGTCCGAAGCCCTTCGAGAGCCGGGCAAAATCCCGGTTGGTGCACCGCACCAGCGGGCAACGCCCTGACGCGAAACATAAATCCGCCGTTACCCGGCGCGCGCTGCCGAATCCGGCGCGCGCCGGCCGAGAACGCGTGCTTTGTGAATAAGCAATCACATCCTCGCAAATATTTTTCTTGACACGCCCTACCGCGCGTGGGCCCCGAGCGAGCGCGAATGCACCGCCTCGACCAGCGCCCGGACATGCTCGGGCGGCGTATGCCGCGAGATGCCGTGGCCGAGGTTGAACACGTGTCCCGGGCCCGTGCCGTACTCGTCCAGGACACGGGCCGCTTCGCGCTCGATCGCCTCCACCGGACCGAAAAGGGCCATGGGATCCATGTTTCCCTGCAGCGCCACGCGAGCGCCCACGCGCCGGCGCGCCTCGGCGAGGCTGGTCTGCCAATCGATGCCGAGCGCATCCGCGCCGGAATCGGCCATCGCTTCGAGCCAGGCGCCGCCGCCCTTCGTGAACAGGATGCGCGGCACGATGCGGCCCTCGCGTTCGCGCCGCAGGGCGCCCAGCACGCGCCGCGAGTAGGCGAGGGAGAACTCGCCGTAGGCGGCATGGGAGAGGGCCCCGCCCCACGTGTCGAAGAGCATCACCGCCTGTGCGCCGGCCTCGATCTGGGCATCGAGGTACGCGATCACCGCCTGCGTGTTGACCTCGAGGATGCGATGGAGCAGGTCGGGCCGCGCGTAGAGCAGCGTCTTCACCCGCTGGAAATCGTCGCTCCCGCCCCCTTCGACCATGTAGCAGGCGAGCGTGAACGGGCTGCCGGAGAAACCGATCAACGGCACTCGCCTGGCGAGCGCACGGCGCGTGGTGGCGATGGCATCGAACACGTAGCGAAGCCTGGCGAGGTCGGGCACGGCGAGCTTCGCCACATCCCGCTCGTCGCGCACCGGGTGCTCGAACCGCGGGCCCTCGCCGTCGACGAAATGCAGGCCGAGGCCCATCGCGTCGGGGACCGTGAGGATGTCGGAGAAGATGATCGCCGCGTCGAGCGCGAAGCGCTCGATCGGTTGCAGCGTCACCTCGCAGGCGAGCTCCGGGGTCTTGGCGAGCGTGAGGAAGCTGCCGGCGCGGCGGCGCGTCTCGTTGTACTCGGGCAGGTAGCGGCCGGCCTGGCGCATGATCCAG
>JAICTR010000188.1 GCA_025936275.1 Burkholderiales bacterium | reverse complement strand
CCGCTCGTAGATGTCGCGCGCGCTGCCGATCTGCTGGATGCGCCCCTCGTTCATCACCGCGATCTCGTGCGAGAGCGCGAGCGCCTCGCTCTGGTCGTGCGTCACGTAGACCGTCGTGATCCTGAGCTCGCGCTGCAGGCGCTTCAGCTCGAAGCGCATGCGCTCGCGCAGCTTCGCGTCGAGGTTCGAGAGCGGCTCGTCGAGGAGCAGGAGCTGCGGCTCCATCACCAGCGCGCGCGCGAGCGCGAGGCGCTGCTGCTGCCCGCCGGAGAGCTTGGTCGCCTCGCGGTCGGCGAGGTGCTCGAGCTGGCAGGCGGCGAGCACGCGCATCACCTTGTCGCGGATCTCCTGGCGCGAACGCCTGCGGTGGCCCACCTCGAGCGGGAAGGCGGCGTTGCCGTACACCGTCATGTGCGGCCAGATCGCGTACGACTGGAACACCATGCCGAAGCCGCGCCGGTTGGGCGTGACGAAGACGCGCTTGGCGGAGGAATAGACGACGCGATCCTTCACCGCGATCTCGCCCACGCGCGGGCGCTCGAGCCCGGCGATGGAGCGAAGCGTCGTGGTCTTCCCGCAGCCGCTGGGGCCCAGCAGCGTGAAGAGCTTGCCCTCCGGCACCTGGAAGGTGACGTCCTGGGCGGCTTTCACGATCTCGCCCTTCTCGTTCGGGTATTCCGTATAGAGACCTTCGACTCTCAGCACGGTCTCTCTCCTCTTTGGTTGCCGCGCGACGCGCGGGTTACGGCGGGGAACGCCGATGAACGCAGATGACCAGACGAAGATGAGCGCGGATAAACCGACGCAACGTTTGTGCGACAAGCTCGCACGTCGCCGAGACATGAACGAAACCCATCATCGACTTGTTCTGCGTTCATCTGCGGCTTTCTGCGTTCATCTGCGTGTCAAAGACTTTGGCCAGCATCACTCTTTCACCCCGAACTTCTTGCCGAGCCACTGCGCGAGCATCACCAGGAAGAAGAGCGCGATGATGAAGAGCACCCCGAGCGCCGAGAGCTCCACGTACTGCCCGTTCTCCCACAGCTCCCAGATCACGATCGACACCACCTCGGTGCCCGGGCTGTAGAGGAGGATCGAGCTGGAGAGCTCGCGGATCGAGACCAGCATCACGTAGATGAAGCCGGCGACCAGGCCGGGCTTGAGCAGCGGCAGGATGATCCGCCAGAAAGTGGTGCCCCAGGAGGCGCCGCTCATCGCCGCGCTCTCCTCGAGCTCCTTGTGGATCTGCAGCATCGAGGTGGTGTTGTAGCGCAGGCCGTACGGCATGAAGCGCGTCACGTACGCGATGAAGAGGATCCAGATCGTGCCGTACACGCCGATGTCCACGTGCAGGTAGAAGATCATGATCGCGAGGCCGAGCACGAGGCCCGGGAAGACCAGCGGCAGCGAGGCGACGTTGTCGAGGAGCTAGCGCGCCGGGAGCTTGGTCTTCACCACGATCCAGCAGATGACCGAAGTCACCAGCATGATGATGGTCGCGGTGCCGATCGCGAGGAGGAAGCTGTTCACCACCGCGGTCGCGAGGCTCGGGTAGGTGAGGATGAAGCGGTACGGGTCGAGCGTGAGGTTGTGCAGCGCCTTCCACGACGGCACCGAGTAGAACTTCTGGAACGACGACCAGACCAGCACCAGGAACGGCAGCACCACGATCAGCAGCACGTACACGACGAAGATGCCGGCGGTCGCGAAGCGCCACGGCCCGAGGTCGATCTGGCGCGGGCGAAAGCCCTTGCCGGTCATCGTCGCGTACTTGGAGCCGCGGCTGGAAAGGCGCGACTGCAGGTAGACGCCGACGCTGGTGATGAGGAGCAGCGTCACGGCGTACGCGCTCGCGAGACCCACCTGGCTCGGGTAGCGGTGCACCGCCTCGTAGATCGCCGAGGTGAAGACCTCGATCCCCACCGGCAGGCCGAGCAGCGCCGGCACCTCGAACGACTCGATCGCGCGCACGAAGAGGATGAGGAGCGTCGCGAAGATCGCCGGCCACGAGAGCTTCAACGTCACGCGCCACGCCACCTGCGCCACGCTCGCGCCGCTCATCATCGCCGACTCCTCGAGCGCCGGGTCCATGGCGCGGAAGGCGGCCGACATGAGCAGGAACGCCATCGGCGAGTAGTGCAGACCGTCGACCCAGATCATTCCCCAGATCGAGTAGATGTCGAAGAGGTGGTGATCGAGTCCGAAGAAATCCTTGAGGACGAGGTTCAGGATGCCGATCTTCGGGCTCGCGAGGAGGATCCACGCGACCGTGAAGAGCACGCTCGGGATGATGAGCGGGATCACCGAGAGGCCGTAGAAGAGCGACTTGAACGGCGTGTTGGTGCGCTCGTTCATCCAGGCGAGCGCGGCGCCGACGATGAACGAGAAGGACGAGGTGCCGATCGCGAAGGTGATCGAGTTCCTGAGGAGCGACCACGTCTCGGGCGTGCCGTACGCCTCGGTGTAGTTGCCGAAGGTGAATCTCGCGGCCACCTCCGCGGTCTGCGGCGTGAAGAAGCTCTGCCAGAGGAGGAAGCCCAGCGGGACCAGCGCGAGATAGATCACCAGCGCGACGCAGACCGCGATCACGACCCATCCCCACTCGAAGCGGCGGCGGTCGTCGGCGCCCTGCATGGCGATCAGGGGCGTTCCTTTATGTAGAACGTCGGTCTGCATAGGAATACGGTCGAATCTAGCACATCGCCCCGCGCGCGCGGGACGCCTTCAGCGCTGCAGCCGCGCGTGGTGGTAGTCCCACACCTTCTGCAGCAGGTGCGGCTTCCTCAGGTTCGCGCCGATCGTCTGCACCTCGGCGGCGCTCAACGCGTACGGCGTGCCGAGCGCGCGCGCGAGGTACTGGCGGCGCGCCGTCTCCTCGAGGTAGATCGCGAGCACGAACGCTTCCACGATGTCGCTTCCCGCGATCACCGCGCCGTGGGACTTGAGCATGATCACGCGATCGTCGCCGAGCGTCGCGGCGAGCTCCTCGGCGAGCGGCTTCCTGTTGATCGACGCGGTCTTCGCGAAGAAGCGGATCGGGCCCATCACCGCGGCCTGCATCGTCACCGGCTCCACGCGCTCGCCGGTCATGCTGAAGAGCGTGGACCACAGGGGATGCGTGTGCGCCACGGCCGCGACATCGGGCCGGCGGCGGTAGATCTCGGTGTGGATGTGGAACTCCATCGGCGGCACCACGTCGCCCTCGACGGGCTTGCCGTCCATGTCGATCGCGATGATGTCCTCGACGCTTAGCGCGCTGCGCACCGATTTGCCGGAGTTGATCAGCACGTGGTCGGTGCCCGGCAGGCGGCAGCTCATGTGGCCGTTGAAGTCGATCACCTCCGCACGCTCCATCATCGAGAGCGCGTCGGCGAGCTGCTGGCGAAGGGAGAGCGAAGCGCTCACGGGCGGGCCTCGCCATGATGATGGTGGTGGTGATGATGGCCATCGCCGTGATCGTGGCCGTGGTCGCGGTCGTGAGGGTGGCCATGGCCGCGCATGCGCGGCCCGCGCGGGTCCTCGCTGAACACCAGCGACTTGATGGTGACCGGCACCGTGTACGAGGGCATGCGCACACGACCCAGGTCGACGTAATCGAAGTCCCAGAGCGACACGCCGTCGATCACCAGCACCTCGGAGGCCACACCCCACTCTTCCTTGAGGAGCGCGCCCAGCGAGTGCGCGAGGTCGCCATCGAGCACCAGGTAGAGGGGCTTCGCTTCCATGAGCGTCATCGGCAGCGCTTCGACGATGCCGCGCGCGAGCGCCGCGATGCGCGGATACGCCGGCGGCCCCTGCCAGCGGAACGCGAGCGCCACCTGCGCCTCCCCCTCGGTGAGGTCGAAGGCCTCGAAGTGGCGGCGGATCGCCTGCGTCACGCGGGCGGCATCGATCTCGCCTTCGAGCGACACGTCGGGCTGCAGCACCTGCAGGTTCTTGCGCGGCAAAAGCTCGCCCGGATTCGACACGTACACGGTGTTGCCCGAGAGCTGCACGCTGTATTCGGACGCGCCGATCGCGGTCGCGCGGATGCATTCGCCCGCGGGCAGCAGCGGATAAGGGAGCCGTCCCGCATCGAGGCGCGCGCGGATCGCGAGCCCGAGTCGCCGGCCGAGGTCGCCGAAATCGCGCGCTTCGCGCCCGTACACGTACTCGCCGACGCCGCCCGAGAACATCACGCCCGCGATGCCCTGCACGGGCTCCAGCGGCTCGGTGAGCCACAGCGCATCGATGGGGGTCGGCGTCGGGCTCACCGTGAGCGCGGCGACCAACGCGTCGGCCATCCATCCGGCAACGCGATCGAGCTCCACGTCGCCCACGGCGTCGCCCAGGTTCCATTCGAAGCCCGCGTTCTTCGCGAGCTGCTTGCCGGCGGGATCCAGGCGCGTGAGGCGACCCTCTCCCCGGCCCTCTGCCCTAGGATCGCCCCAACAAGTTGGGGACCCCCGGGGAGCGGGGGAGCCGCCGACCACAGCCAACCTTCCCCCGATATGAATGGCGGCCGTATGCACCACGCGACCACCCTCGACCAGCGCGAGCTTGGTGGTGCCGCCGCCGATGTCGACGTTCAGCACCGGGCGGCCGAGATCGTGCGAGGCGCGCGCGGCACCCGAGCCGTAGGCCGCGAGCAGCGACTCCATGTGGTGGCCCGCGGTGGCGCATACGAACTCGCCGCCCATCTCCGCGAGCACGTCGGCGATGCCCTTGGCGTTGTCGCGCCGCAGCGCCTCGCCGGTGAGGATCACGGCGCCGGTATCGATGTTGTCGGGATGGATCCCGGCCTCGGTGTAGGCGCGGTCGACGATCTCGCCCACGGCGCGCTCGTCGATGCGCGTTTCGCTCTGGTAGGGCGTGAGCGCCACCGGCGACTGGTGCAGCGTCTCGCGCTTCACCACGAAGTAGCGGCTGGTGAGGTCCTCGGCGAGGCGGCGCATGGACACGCGCGAGAAGATCACCTGGGTCCCCGAGGAGCCGATGTCGATGCCCACCGACACGAGCTGGATGTGGTCCTGCTGCCAGAGGGCGTCCTGCTCCAGGTCGTACTCGCCGAAGTCGTCGTGGTCGTGATCGTGGTCGTAGTCGCCCTCGGCGTGCGAGTGCGCGCCCTCCGCGCCCATCATGTGGTCGGCGAGGCTGTGCTTCTTCGCTCCGATCGGCTCGGCCATCTCAGATCACGAAGCTTTCCATGGTCTCGGGGGCGAAGATCGCCTCGGCCTCGAGGCGCGTCTTGGAAAGCCCCTGCTCGTGGTGGTAGCGCAGGAAGGTGTCCAGCACCGCGCGGTTGGCCTGGAAGCCGTAGGACCAGTAATCGTCGCCCATCAACGCCCGCGCGTCCTCCACGTGCTTGGTGAGCCAGGGGAGCATGGTCTTCAGCGCCGCCGTGACGTAGAGGTCCTCGTAGGCCTCGCGCTGCGCCTGCACGAAGGCCTTGTAGAGCGACATCGCGACCCACGGGTACTGCTCGTAGAGCGCGCGGCGGATGACGACGGTGTGCATGATCGGGAAGATGCCGGTCTTGCGGAAGTACGCCTGCTCGACCTCCATGTAGCCTTCGAAGAGGCGCCGCACGCGATCCGGCGCCGAGTGGTACGTCGAAGGCATGCGCGCGGTGTAGAGGGCATCGATGCCGCCGTCGCGAAGCAGCGCGGAAAGCGTCTCCGTCGGGCCGATCGGTTGGACCTCGATGTTCGGCGGAAGGTCCAGCTTGAGCTTCTCGGGCCGGCCCGGCGCCTCCTCGCCGCCGGTGCGGTAGGTGACCGAGTCCACCGGCACGCCGTACTCGTCCTGCAGGATGCCGCGGATCCACACGGGTGCCGTCATCTGGTACTCGGGATTGCCGATCTTCCTGCCGACGAGGTCCTTGGGCTCGCGGATCCCGGCCTTCGTGTTCACGTAGATGCACGAGTGGCGGAAGAAGCGCGACGGGAACACCGGAATCGCGATGAACGGCTTCTCGGGCCGCGACATCGACATGGCGTACGACGAGAGCGACATCTCGGCGACATCGAACTCGCGGTGCCGGAGCAT
>JAICTR010000368.1 GCA_025936275.1 Burkholderiales bacterium | reverse complement strand
TCCTACTCCGCCGGCAAGATGTCGCGGGAGGATTTCGACTGCATCGAGCGCTGCGCGCTGCCCGGCGTCGGCGCCTGCGGCGGCATGTACACGGCGAACACGATGTCCTCTTCCATCGAGGCGATCGGCCTCTCGCTGCCGTACTCCTCGACGATGGCGGCGGAGGACGAGGAAAAGCGAGTGAGCGCCGCGAAGAGCATGGAGGTGCTGGTCCAGGCGATCGCGAAGGACCTGAAGCCGCGCGACATCGTGACGCGCAAGTCGCTCGAGAACGCGATCGCCGTGGTGATGGCGACCGGCGGCTCCACCAACGCGGTGCTGCACTGGATGGCGATCGCGCACGCGGCGCAGGTGCAGTGGACGCTCGACGACTTCGAGCGCATCCGCCAGAAGGTGCCGGTGCTCTGCGACCTGAAGCCTTCGGGCCGCTACGTCGCGGTGGACCTGCATCGCGTGGGCGGCATCCCGCAGGTGATGAAGATGCTGCTCGCGCACGGGCTGATCCACGGCGATTGCATGACCATCACCGGGAAGACCGTGGCGGAGAACCTGAAGGACGTGCCCGAGGCGCCGGCGAAGGACCAGGACGTGATCCGGCAATGGGAGAACCCCATGTACAAGCAGGGCCACCTCGCGATCCTGCGCGGCAACCTCGCGCCCGAAGGCTGCGTCGCGAAGATCACCGGCCTGAAGAACCCCGTGATCACCGGCCCCGCGCGCGTCTTCGAGAGCGAGCCCGATTGCATGGATGCGATCCTCGCCGACCGCATCAAGGCGGGCGACGTGCTCGTGATCCGCTACGAAGGGCCCAAGGGCGGACCCGGCATGCGCGAGATGCTGGCGCCCACCTCGGCGCTGATCGGCAAGGGCCTCGGCGAATCCGTGGGCCTCGTCACCGACGGACGCTTCTCCGGCGGCACGTGGGGCATGGTGGTGGGTCACGTCGCGCCGGAAGCGTTCGCGGGCGGGCCCATCGCGCTGGTGAAGGAAGGCGACTCGATCACCATCGATGCGCACCGGCGCCTCATCCAGCTGAACGTGCCCGAAGCCGAGCTCGCCAAGCGCCGCGCCGCGTGGCAGCAGCCCGCACCGCGCTATACCACCGGCGTGCTGGGCAAGTACGCGAAGCTCGTGGGCAGCGCCAGCGAAGGCGCGGTGACGGATTGAAGGGCTCCCTCCCCCTTGGGGGAGGGCCGGGGAGAGGGTCATGAAACTCAACAGCGCGACTTCCGTCCTCCTCGTCGACCGCGTCGAGCCCACCCGCGATTTCTTCGCGCGCGCGGGCTTCGCCGCCATCGTCGAGGTGCCCGACGGCGAACGCCTCGGCTTCGCGATCCTGCAGAAGGATGGCGTGCAGGTGATGGTCGAGACGCGCGGCAACAAGGCGGAGCCCGCCGAGATGCAATCGCTCTCGCGCGAAGCGCGCCGCGCGCTGGTGTTCCTCGAGGTGGACGACGTCGAGGCGCTGATCGCGGCGCTCGCCGGCTGCAAGGTGGCGGTGCCGCGCCACAAGACCTTCTACGGCGCCGACGAGCTCACCTATGAGGAGCCGGGCGGCAACCTCGTCACGTTCGCGCAGATGGCGCGCGAGGCCTGATGGCCGCGGCGCCGGTTTCCTTCGAGCGGCTCGCCTCGCGCGGCGCCTTCGAGAGCCCGCCGCCCGACCATCTCTTCCACTACACCGACCTCGAGGGGGTGGAGGGCATCCTCACCTCGAAGTCGCTGTGGATGTCGAAGTTCACGGCGTCCAACGACATCTCCGAGATCACGCTCGCGATCTCGCAGTTCCAGAACTTCGTGGAGTCGCGCGTCGCGGCGCTGCACGCCGACGAGGCGTCTTTCCTGCACGAGGCGGCGGCGCAGCTCGACGGCTTCCGCCGCACCAACATCTGCCTCGCGAGCTTCTGCGAGCATCCGGACCTCCTCTCGCAGTGGCGCTCCTACGGCAACGACGGGCGCGGCATCGCGCTCGGCTTCGACACGCGCGTGCTCGAGGACCTCGCGAAGCGCCACTCGCTGCGCCTCTGGCAATGCGTGTACGACCCGGCGACCCACGTGCGGGTCTCGAACGACCTCCTCACGATGCTGCTGGAATCGTTCCGCGGCGCGCGGCCCAAGGGCGCGGAGGAAAGGCGCGAGCTCATCGCGCAGTTCCACGCCACGTTCCTGCGCGTGGCGCCGGTGATCAAGGACCATCGCTTCGCCGAGGAGAAGGAATGGCGGCTGATCTCCAGCCCCATCGCGTTCGACCATCCGCAGATGATCGCCGTCTTCGGCGCGAACCACGCCTCGGTGAAGATGAAGCTGCCGCTCGCGCCCGCGGAGCGCGAGGTGACGCACCTCATCTCGCGCGTCGTGATCGGCCCCACGCCGCTCGATCCGCAGAACGTCGCCGACGCGATCGCGGTCCTCTCGCGCCGGAACGGCTTCCGCATCGCCGACATCGGCTTCTCCGGCATCCCCTACCGCCGGACCGACCTCTAAGCCTGCATCAGTCGGCGGCGGCGCCGGCGATGGCGTCGATGCGCTTCATCACGTCGGGCCCGAGCTTCGCGATCACGTCGGCCGCGCCCATGTTCTCCCGCACCTGCGACACGCGCGACGCGCCGGTGATCACCGTGGAGACGTGCGGGTTCGCGGCGCACCACGCGATCGCGAGCTGCGGCAGCGAGCAGCCGAGCTCCTTCGCGATATCGCCCAGCCGTGCGACGACGTCGTTCTTCGCCTTGTCGGTGAGGTCGCCCACCAGGAACTTCATGCGCGGGATGGCGCCGCGGCTATCGGCGGGAACGCCCGCGCGATACTTCCCGGTGAGGAGCCCGGAGGCGAGCGGGCTCCATGTCGTGAGCCCCATCCCGATCGAATCGTAAAGCGGCGCGTACTCCTTCTCGACGCGCGCGCGATGGAAGAGGTTGTACTCGGGCTGCTCCATCGCCGGCTTCCTCAGGTGATGCCGCTCGGCGATGTCCCAGGCCTCGCGGATCGCGGTCGCCGGCCACTCCGAGGTGCCCCAGTAGAGCGCCTTGCCGCGCTCGATCATGTCGTGCATCGCCCACACCGTTTCCTCGACCGGCGTCTCGGGATCGGGACGATGACAGAACACGAGGTCCACGTAGTCGAGCCTCAACCGCGCGAGCGAGGCATCGATCGCGTTCATGAGGTACTTGCGGTTGAGCGTGTTGCGTTCGTTGGGTCCCTCGCT
>JAICTR010000077.1 GCA_025936275.1 Burkholderiales bacterium | reverse complement strand
TACACGATCGTCGTGAGCAACGCGGGACCGGATGCAGCCGATGGCGCGACCTTCACCGACGCGGCGGTGGCGGGCCTCTCGAAGAGCGCGGTCTCCTGCGGCGGCGAGACGGGCGGCGCGGTGTGCCCGGCCTCGCCCACGGTCGCGCAGGTCGAAGCGGGCCTCGCGATCCCGACGCTGCCCGGTGGAAGCAGCGTCACCTTCAGCGTGACGGCGGATGTGACGGCGAGTGCGGGAGCCAACGTCTCCAACACCGCGACCGTCGCGCCGCCCGCCGGCAGCAACGATCCGAACCCCGGCGACGACACCGCGACCGACACCGACAGCGTCACGGCGCCGCTGGTGCTCGATCTCGCGATCGCGAAGTCCCACGTCGGCAACTTCACCCAGGGCCAGGTCGGCGCGAGCTACACGTTGAACGTGTCGAACGTGGGGACCGCGCCGAGCTCCGGGACGGTCACCGTCACCGATACGCTGCCCGCGGGCCTCACGGCGACCGCGATCTCGGGGACGAACTGGAGCTGCACCCTCGCGCCCCTCGCCTGCACGCGCGGCGATGCGCTCGCGGCGAGCGCGAGCTACGAACCGATCATGCTCACGGCGGACGTTTCGCCGACGGCGACGGCCAGCCTCATCAACGTCGCCACGGTCTCGCTCGCCGGTGACGCGAACGCGACGAACGACAGCGCGAGCGATCCGACGACCATCATCGCGCTACCGCGCGCGGACCTCGCGGTGACCAAGACCGACGGCGTGGCGAGCGTCGCATCGGGCAGCACGACCACTTACACGATCGTGGTGAGCAACGCCGGCCCGGATGCCGCCAACGGCGCGGTGCTCGCGGACCCCGCCGCGGCCGGCCTCGCCAAGACCGCCGTCGCATGCAGCGCGAGCGGCGGCGCGGTTTGTCCCGCCGCATCGGTCGCCGCGCTCGAATCGGGCATCGCGATTCCCACCTTCCCCGCCGGCGGCAGCGTCACCTTCACCGTCGACGCGAACGTGAGCGCGGCCGCCGGGGCGAACGTCTCCAACACCGCGACGATCGCGCCGCCCGCGGGCGTCACCGATCCCAACGGCGCGAACGATTCGGCGTCGGACACCGATTCCGTGACCGCGGCGCTGGTGCCCGACCTCGCGATCGCGAAGACCCATGCGGGCAACTTCACGCAGGGCCAGGCCGGCGCCGCCTACGCGATCACGGTGAGCAACGTCGGCACCGGCGCGACGACGGGCACTGTCACGGTGGCCGACGCGCTGCCCGCGGGCTTCTCCGCGACCGCCATCTCCGGCGGCGGCTGGACATGCGACCTGCCGACTCTCACCTGCACGCGCAGCGATGCGCTCGCGCCGGGCACGAGCTATCCCGCCATCGCGCTCGTCGTGGACATCGCGGTGGGTGCGCCCGCGAGCGTCACCAACACCGCGAGCGTGTCGACGCCGGGGGACCCGAATCCGGCGAACGACACCGCGACCGATCCCACCACGATCACGGTGCCGGCCGCGCTCGGGTCGATCTCGGGCCGCGTCTGGTACGACCGCAACGAGGATCGCCGCTACGATCCGTCGGAATGGGGCCGCGGCGGCTGGGTCGTGGAGCTTTGGAACGGCGGAGCGCTCGCGGCGACGACGACGAGCGCGAGCGATGGCTCGTACACCTTCGCGGGCCTCGCCGCGGGGGCCTACCGCGTGCGCTTCTCGCCGCCGAACCCGGGCGCGGGCCCGTTGCCGGTGAACGGCGAATCGGGCGTGGCGATGCCGGGCGGCGGCACGCCCGCGCGCTGCGAGCTTTCCAACATCGTGCTCGCGCTCGCCGGGGGAACGGTCTCGAGCGTCACGCAGCAGAGCCTGCCGATCGATCCCAGCGGCGTGGTGTACGACAGCGTGGCGCGCACGCCGATCGCGGGCGCCACCGTGCGCCTGCTCGTGAACGGCGCGCCGGTGAGTCCGGCGTTCATCGCCGGCGGCGCCAACACCGTGGTCACGAATGCGGCGGGCGGCTACGCATTCTTCCTGCTGCCGGGCGCGCCCGCGGGCACCTATTCGCTGCAGGTGAGCGCGGCCGGATACAACGCGCCGAGCGCGATCATCCCGCCCTCGATTGCGCCTGCGGGATTCGCGGGCGGCGCGGTGAGCGCGATCGCCGGCGTGCCGCAGGCGGCCCAGGACACGACCTACTACCTGCAGTTCCCGCTGCCCACCGCGGACATCACCCACGACAACCTGCCGCTCGATTCCGTCAGCGCGACGACGCCTTCGCCGCGTGCGATCCCGACGCTTTCCGAATGGGCGCTGATCCTGCTCACGCTCCTGATGGCGGCGGCGGGGGCGACGCGGCTGCGCGCGAGAGAAGCTCGGCCTCGATGAACGGCCGCTGCCAGACGACCCACAGCACCACCGGCACGAGCGTCGGCAGGATCAACGAGCCCAACTGGTAGGCGAGGGCGGCGACCTCGGCGCGCAGCCCGGTGAGCCCGGCGCGCGGCGCGAGCCCGGGCGCATCGCGCAGCACTTGCGTCAGCGCATCGAATGCGATGCCCCACGCCTGGAACGGGATCAGCACCACGAGCCCCAACGCGATCTTCGTCCAGCGTGCGCGGCTCGCGAGGAGCAGGGCCATGAGGAGCGGCGCGCCGAACCCGTAGAGCAGGGGATTCACCTCGAGCACGAGGCGACCGATTCCCCCTTGCGACTGCACCTCGAGGGAGGTGACGAAGGTCACCAGCCGCGCCTGGTACTCCACGGAATCGACCACGCCGTCGCGCCACAGGTCGATGAGGATGCGCGCGAGCCATCCCGCCGGGCGGTCGTACCACGGTGCCGCGAGATACCACAGCACGAAGCACGGCGCGAGCCACGCGAGCGCGCGCAATGCGAAGCGCCAGATCGGATCACGCAGCCGCACGCTCGGGCGCGGGCGCTCGGATCCAGCGCAGCCACCGCAGCCAGAACACCATCGCGTCGAGCATGATCAGCGCCTGCCACGCGTAGAGGTGCGCCCACTCGAACGCGGCGAGGCTCCACTGCCCGAGGTAGAAGAGCGTCACCACGCGCAGCACGTTCGCCGCCTGCACCGCGGCGATGCCGCCGGCGACACCCGCGAGCTTGCGCTTCCACGGCGCTTGGAAGGCGAGGATCGCCGCGGCGAGGACGATCGAGGCCTCGATGCCGTTGCAGCCTGCCGCGATCGCCACCGCGAAGCCGTTGGTGTTGCTGCGGATCACCTCGCCGATCGCGACCGCGCTGCCGTCGAAGGCGGTGATGAGGCCCGCGCAAACGCGCGCCAGCTCGCGCGTCCACGGCTCGACGACGGCGTTGCGCACCGGCTCGGTGAGCTCGGCGGTGAACAGGGCGAGGACCAGGAAGGCGAAGGTCGCGAGGAAGCGCAGCACCGTGAAAGTCTAGCAAACGCAGCGGGTTACAGCTGCAACCGCGATGCGCCGCGAAGTGTGCGGCGCGTCACAAGGCGATCGCGCGAGCGCCCCTATGCTTGCCGCCACAAGAACCCGCATCCGGGAGGAAGCATGGGCAGGCGAATGGTCCTCGCCGCGGCGATCGCGGCGTCGTTGTCCCCGGCGTTGTGCGCCGCGCAGGCGTTCCCCGACGTGTCCTTCAGCGGCTTCGGCACGCTCGCCGCGGTACGCACCGATGCGGCCGGCGCGCAATACGCGACTTCCGTCCTGCAGCCGGGCGGGGCGCGCAATGACTGGGACGTGCGTCCCGATTCCCTCATCGCGGGCCAGGTGAACGCGCGCTTCACGCGCACGTTCTCGTTCGTCGGCCAGGCGGTCGCGAACCGCAACGCCGACGACGACTTCATGCCGCACGTCGAGTGGGCGTTCCTGCGCTGGCAGGCGACCCCCGACCTCGCGCTGCGCGGCGGCGTGCTCGCGGTGCCGGTGTTCATGCTCTCCGACTCGCGGCTCGTCGGACTCTCGTTCCCGTGGGTGCGGCCGCCGACGGCGCTCTACTCGCAGGCGCCGATCACCGATTTCCGCGGCGTGGACGTCGTGTATCGCAAGAGCTTCGGCGACGCGGCGATCACAGTGCAGCCGTACGCGGGCAAGGCGCCCACCGACGTGCCGAGCAGCGACGGCTCGATCGTACGCGCGCACCTCGATCGCCTCGCCGGCATCAACATCGTGGGCGAGATGGACAACTGGACGGTGCGCGTCGGCTACTTCCGCACCCGCTTCACCTATCACAGCGCGACCACCGATGCGCTCTTCGCCGGCCTGCAGTCCGCCGCGCCGCTCGTGCCGGGCGTGGGCGCGCTCGCCGACGAGCTCTCCGCCGACCACAAGAAGCTCGAGTTCACGAGCGTGGGCGTGGCCTACGACGGCTCGCGCGTCTTCTTCCAGTCGGAATACGGCCGGCGCGACGCGGAGCTCTTCCTCGCGACCACCAAGGCCTGGTATGCCACGCTCGGCTATCGCTTCGGCACCGTGATGCCGCACGTGACGGTGTCCTCGGTCGACGTGACGAGCCGCACCTCGCAGCAGGTGGTGCCGCACGTGGGTCCGCTCGCCGCGCTCGCGACCGGCCTCGATTCGCTCCTCGCGACGCAGAACGTCGCGCAGGACGCGGTCGCGGTCGGCCTGCGCTGGCAGTTCGCGCCCGGCGCCGACCTCAAGGTGCAGTGGGACCGCGTGCGCCTTCCGGACGGCGCGCTGGGCAACTTCAAGGGCACGGCCGGCTTCGCGGACACGGTGAACGTGTACAGCGCCGCCGTGGACTTCGTTTTCTGAGGGGGCGACCATGAACAAGCGCAACGCTTTCCCCCTCATGGCCATCGCCGCGGCGCTGTGCACCTCGCTTCCGGCGTTCGCCGACGTGGTGATCATCGTGAACCCGAAGAACCCGGTCTCGAGCCTCACGCCGCAGCAGGTGGCGCAGATCTTCCTCGGACGTGCCGGCTCCTTTCCCGGCGGCGGCGCGGTGACGCCCATCGACCTGCGCGAAGGAGCGCCCGCGCGCGACGAGTTCTACGCCAAGGTGACGGAGAAGTCGCCCGGCCAGTTGAAGGCGTACCGCGCGCGCCAGATGTTCAGCGGCAACGGCGCGCCGCCGCGCGAGTTGACCGATGCCGCCGCCGTGCGCCGCGCGGTCGCCGCGGATCCCTCGGCGATCGGTTACGTGGACCGCACCGCGGTCGACGGCTCGGTGAAAGAGATCCTCACGGTCCGGTGACGCGCCTCCCATGCGACTCGGGGTGAAGCAGCAGATCTGGGCGCTGCCCGCGCTCGCCGTGCTGATCTTCGGCGCGGCGTTCGCGGCGAGCCTGGGCCTCGCGTCGCATGCGCGGAGCCTCGTCGGGCAGGTGCGCGAGGCCGATTACCCGCGCCTCGAGCGCGTGAAGTCGCTCGCGGTGCAGATCCAGCGCCTCACCGAGGACCTCGACGGCGCGGTCGCCGAAGGCGAGAAGCGCAAGCTCGAGGAGGCCGACCTGCGCGCCGACGGCATCCGCAAGCTCATCGCGGCGATCGGCCTTTTGCCGGGCGAGGGCGCGTTCGCCGCGCGGGCACGCGACGAGTTCGAGGCCTACTACCGGCCGGCGTCGTCGGTCGCGCGCATCATGCTCGGCGTCGCGCAGGGCGACGCGAAGCCGTCGGTCGCGGCGATGCAATCCGCGATCCGCGCGTTGAACGAGGACGTGCACGATGCATCGCAGCGCGCCTCGGCCGCCTTCGAGGCGAGGCTCGCCGCCACCAACGACGACATCCGCCGCGTGCTGCTGGTGATGGCGGGCGGCTCGGTCGCGGTGCTGCTCGCGATCGTGATCGCCGCTTACTTCATCGTGCGCTCCATCTGGCGCCAGCTCGGCGGCGAGCCCGAGTACGCGACCCGCATCGTGCGCGCGATCGCCGACGGCGACCTCGCGGTGCCGATCGCGGTGGCGGGTGGCGATGGCAGAAGCCAGCTCGCGGCGCTGAAATCGATGCAGGCCTCGCTCGCGGCGCTGATCGGCGGCATCCGCGAGGCGGCGCAGAGCGTGCGCGGCAGCTCGCGCGAGATCGCGGCCGGCATGGGCGAGCTTTCCGCGCGCACCGAGGAGGAAGCGTCCTCGCTGCAGCAGACCGCTTCCAACATGGAGCAGCTCACGACGATGGTGGAGCGGAACACCACGCACGCGGTGCGCGCGCGCGAGCTGGCAAGGGCGTCGACCGAGGTCGCCGTGCAGGGACGCGAGGTGGTGCACGAGGTGGTGCGCACCATGGACGAGATCGATGCCGCCTCGGCGCGCATGGCGAGCATCGTCGAGGTGATCGACGGCATCGCCTTCCAGACCAACATCCTCGCGCTGAATGCCGCGGTGGAAGCGGCGCGCGCCGGCGAGGAAGGGCGCGGCTTCGCGGTGGTGGCGGGCGAGGTGCGCGCGCTCGCGCAGAGGAGCGCCGCCTCCTCGCGCGAGATCCGCACGCTGATCGAGGGATCGACCTCGCGCGTGGCCGACGGACGCCGGCGCGTTTCCGATGCGGGCGGCACGCTGGATCGCGTGGTCGAATCGATCAACGAGGTCGCGACGGTGGTGAGCGAGATCTCGTCCGCCTCCGCGGACCAGTCCACCGGCATCCGCGAGATGGGCAAGGCCGTGGCGCAGATCGAGAACGTGACGCAGCACAACGCCTCGCTCGTCGAGCAGACGGCGGCCGCGGCGCAATCGATGGCGGGGCAGGCGGAGCGGCTGAAGGAAGCGGTGAGCGCGTTCCGATTGGCGGAGGTGAGCGAGCCGCCCCCGCGATTGCCCGATGGCGTAGAGGCTCGACCGGCGCGCCTCGCGCTGGCGGAGTGACGCTTCGTGAGCGGCCGTTGCCGGGCCGATCCTTCGAGCCGGCTCGGCCCGAGGGGGCCGAGACTTGCTAGCCGGCCGCCTGCTTCTCCGCGACGCGATTGATGGCGTCGAGCGCGATGTTCGAGTGCGCGTAAGCAGCGCCCGCGCGCATCTCGGCGGCGACCCAGATGGCCTCCATCACTTCCTGCGCCGTGGCGCCCTTGCGCATCGCGCGCTCGGTGTGGCCGCGGATGCAATAGGGACACTGCGTCGTGTGGGCCACGGCCACCGCGATCAGCTCCTTCACCTTGCCGGGCAGCGCGCCCTCGGCGAAGACCTTCTCGCTGAACGCGCGGAACGCGGCGAGCGGCTCGGGCGCGAGCTCGCGGCGCTGCTTCTGCAGCTCGGCGCTCGATTCGGGATACATCGGATGTTCCATCGAGATTCCTTTCGTCCTCAGGCGCGGATGAAGTCGATCACGATCGAGCCTTGCTCGCGCTGGCGGTACTCGATCGTGACCGCCTCGCCGTAGCGTTGGCGAAGCTGGTCGAGGAGCGGCAGCGGATCGTGGTCGTTCACGAAGCGCATCGTCTCGCCGGGCGTGAGCGCGTCGAGCGCGCCGAAGATCGCCGCGTGGCGGAAGCGCTTGGCGATGCCGCGCGCGTCGAACGGGTAGACGGCGTCGGGACGAAGGTGCAGGTGCGGCTGGTTCACGTGTTTCTCCTTGCGTTGCGGTTGGGTGCGGAAAACGAACCTAGAGGAGCCCGAGCTGCAGCTTCGCCTCTTCGGAGAGCATGTCGCGGGTCCAGGGCGGCTCCCACACGAGGTCCACGCGCACCTCGCTCACGTCGGGCACCTGCATCACGCGATCCTCGACCACGCCCGGCATCTCGCCCGCCACCGGGCAGGCCGGCGCGGTGAGGGTCATGCGGATATCCACGCGGCCCTCGGGCTTGAGGTCGATCTCGTACACCAGGCCGAGGTCGTAGATGTTGATCGGAATCTCCGGGTCGTAGACGGTGCGGAGGGCCGCGATCACGTTGTCGCGCAACTGCTCTTCCATTTTCAATTCCTCATTCGGTGGAGACCGGACGCTCGCGCCCGGCGAGGGCGGCGTTCAAGGTGTGCCAGGCGAGCGTCGCGCATTTCACCCGCGCGGGAAATTCCCGAACGCCCGCGAGCGCCTCGAGCTTGCCGAGCTCCGCGCGGCCCGGCGCCTCGCCGTCGGTCACCAGGTGGTGGAACTCCTCGAAGAGCGACTGCACCTCCTCGACCTTGCGGCCCTTGAGCGCCTCGGTCATGAGGGACGCGGAGGCCGTGGCGATGGCGCAGCCCCCGCCTTCGAACGCCACGTCGCGGATCACGCCATCCTCGATCTCGAGGTACACCTTCACGTTGTCGCCGCAGAGCGGGTTGTGGCCCTCCGCCTCGTGGCTCGCGCCGTGCATCGGATGGCGGTTCCGCGGCGCCTTGTAGTGGTCGAAGATCAGCTGCTGGTAGAGGTCGCGCAATTCGCCGCTCATGCGAAGAGCCTCCGCGCTTCCTCGATGCCCGCGGCGAGCGCATCGACTTCCCCGCGCGTGTTGTAGAGCGCGAACGAGGCGCGCGCGGTGCCCGGAATGCCGTAGCGCTGCATGAGCGGCATCGCGCAGTGGTGGCCGGCGCGGATCGCGACGCCCAGCGTGTCGAGGATGGTGCCGACGTCGTGCGGGTGCATCCCCTCGAGCGTGAAGGAGACGATCGCCGCCTTGCCGGGCGCCGTGCCGTAGATGCGCAGCCCCGGGATCGCCGCCAGGCGCTCGGTAGCGTAGTCGAGGAGATCCTGCTCGTGCGACGCGATCGCCGCGCGCCCGATCGACTCGACATAGTCGAGCGCCGCCGCGAGCCCGATCGCCCCGCCGATGTTCGGCGTGCCGGCCTCGAAGCGCGCGGGGATGTCGGCGAAGTCGGTCTTGGCGAAGGTGACGGTGCGGATCATGTCGCCGCCGCCCTGCCACGGCGGCATCGATTCGAGGATCGAGCCCCTCGCGTACAGCGCACCGATGCCGGTGGGACCGAAGACCTTGTGCCCGGAGAACGCATAGAAGTCGCAATCGAGCGCCCGCACGTCCACCGGAAGGTGCGAGACCGCCTGCGCGCCATCCACCAGGACCGGCACCTTGCGTTCATGGGCGAGGGCCACGATGCGCTCGAGCGGCGGCAGCGTGCCGATCGCGTTCGAGACCTGCGTCACGGCGACGAGGCGCGTGCGCGGCCCCACCAGCTTCTCGTACGCGTCGAACTGGAAGGCGCCGGACTCGTCCACCGGGACCACGCGCAGTTGCGCCCCGGTGGCCGCGCACACCAGCTGCCACGGCACGATGTTCGAGTGGTGCTCGAGCGCGCTCACGACGATGTCGTCCCCCGGGCCCAGGCGCGGCCGCGCGTAGCTTTGCGCCACCAGGTTCACCGCCTCGGTGGTGCCGCGCACGAACACGATCTCGCGGGCGGACTCCGCGTTCAGGAAGCGCCGCACCGTCTCGCGCGCCGCCTCGTATTGGTCGGTGGCGCGCTGGCTCAACGCGTGCACCCCACGGTGCACGTTGGCGTTGTCGTGCCGGTAGTAGCGCCCGAGCGCCTCGATCACCGCCGCCGGCTTCTGCGTGGTGGCGGCGTTGTCGAGGTAGGCGAGGGCATGACCGCGCACGCGCTCGGCGAGGATCGGGAAGTCCTCGCGCACGCGCTGCACGTCGAAGGCGGTGGCGGGCAAGCCGACCACTTCGCGATCCATCTTCATGATTGGAGCTCCACGGCGGTGCGCGGCAGGCGCGCGGCGAGAAGCTCCTCGAGGCGCGAGCGCAGCGCCGGGATGCGGATGCGCTCGATCACCTCGCGCGCGAAGGCCTGCGTGAGGAGCGCGCGCGCGCTCGCCTCGTCGATGCCGCGCGAGCGCAGGTAGAAGAGCTGG
>JAICTR010000433.1 GCA_025936275.1 Burkholderiales bacterium | reverse complement strand
CGTGTAGCGGTAGCGCTCCTCGCGCACGTCGCGCAGCCGGCGTAGCACGCGGTTGAGCGGCAGGCCGAGCTGGATCATGGTCTGCGTGCCGAGCATGAGCGAGCCCTCGACCACTTCCGCGACGATCTCCGCGGCGCCCGCGGCGCGCAGCGTCTCGACGTCGCTGTCGTCGAAGGTGCGCACCACAACCGGGATGTCGGGCCGCAGCTCGCGCACGTGGGCGAGGATCGCGAGTGCGCTGCGCGTATCGGCGAAGCTCACCACCACCGCCACCGCGCGGGCGAGCGCGGCCGCGACCAGCACCTCGCGCCGCGCCGCATCGCCGAACATCACCGCGTCGCCCGCGGAAGACGCCTCGCGCACGCGCTCCGGGTCCGAATCGAGCGCGACCACGGGGATCTTCTCGCGCTCGAGGAAGCGCGAGAGCGATTGTCCGCTGCGCCCGTAGCCGCACACGATCACGTGGCCGCGCGTGCCCATGGTCTTCACCGCGAGCTCGTGCAGCGCCACGGCGCGCGAAGTCCATTCGCTCTTCACGAAGTAGAGGACGATCGCCTCCATGCGCGCGAGGAGCAGCGGCGCGGCGAGCATCGAGAGGACCGCGGCGGCGAGCACCACCTGCAGCGCCTGCGGCCCCAGCGCCGACTCGTGAAGCGCGAGCGCGAGGAGCACGAAGCCGAACTCGCCCGCCGGCGCCAGCGCGAGCGCGCTGCGGATCGCGACCGGCTTCGCGTTGCCGAAAGCCATCGCGAGCGCGTAGACCACCGCGAACTTCACGCCGAGGAGCAGCACGAAGACGATCGCGACCGCCGCCGCATGCTGGCCCAGCGCGCGCGGCTCGAGGAGCATGCCGATGGTGACGAAGAAGAGACCCAGCAGCACGTCGCGGAACGGCAGGATGTAGTCCTCGACCTGCCAGCGGTACTCGGTCTCCGAGATCATCATCCCGCCGAGGAAGGCGCCGAGCGCGAGCGAGAGCCCCGCCTGCTCGGTGATCCAGGCGAGGCCGAGGGTCACGAGCAGCACGAAGAGCACGAAGAGCTCGCTCGATTTGCGGCGCGCCACGCGCTCGAAGAGCGGGCGCATCAGCCGCTGGCCGGCGAAGAGCACGATCGCGAGCACCGCCACCGCCTTCAGCAGGGCGAGCGCGATCGCCTGCGCGATGCCGCCGGTGGAAAGCGTGAGCGCGGGGATGAGCACCAGGAGCGGGATCACGGCGAGGTCCTGGAAGAGCAGCACGCCCATCACCTGGCGCCCGAAGCCGCTGTGCAGCTGCGCCCGCTCCGCGAGCGTCTTCGAGACGATGGCGGTGGAGGACATCGCCGCGACGCCGCCCACCACGACGCCGGCACGCCAGCCCCATCCCATGGCGATCGCGCCCGCGATGCCCAGCGCGAGCGTGATCGCGACCTGCGCCGCGCCGAAGCCGAACACCACGCGCTTCATCGAGACGAGCTGCGGAAGGCTGAACTCGAGGCCCACCGAGAACATCAGGAACACCACGCCGAACTCGGCGAGGTAGCGCTCGGCCTCGGTGTCGGGCACGAGCGCGAGCGCGTTCGGGCCGATCGCGGCACCGACCAGCAGGTAACCGAGGATCGGCGGGAGGCCCGCGCGGCGGAACAGCGCCACCACGGCGACGGCGCAGGCGAGGAGGATCAGCGCGACGGAAAGCGCGTCGTGCATGGGCGTCGGCCGGGGCGGGTGCGGGACAATGGATTTATACTTTGGGGTCAATGACCGACCTGCTGCAAGCCCATGCCGTCGCCGATGCGGAGCGCTACCTCGAGCTCGCGCGCCGCGTGCTCGACATCGAGGCGGACGCGGTGCGCGCGCTCAGGTCGCGCCTTGGAGAAAGCTTCCTCGCCGCACACCGGCTGATGCTCGCGACGCGCGGGCGCGTCGTCGTCACCGGCATGGGCAAGTCCGGCCACATCGCGCGCAAGATCGCGTCCACGCTTGCTTCCACCGGCACGCCCGCGTTCTTCATGCACCCGGGCGAGGCGAGCCATGGCGACCTCGGCATGATCACCGCGCAGGACGTGGTCGTCGCGATCTCGTATTCCGGCGAATCGGACGAGATCCTGCGCATCCTGCCGCTCATCAAGCGGCGCGGCACCGCGGTCATCGCGATCACCGGGCGCGCGAAGTCGACGCTCGCGGTCGAGGCCGACGTGCACCTGGATGCGGCCGTGGACAAGGAGGCGTGCCCGCTCAACCTCGCGCCCACCGCGAGCACCACGGCGACGCTCGCGCTGGGCGATGCCCTCGCGCTCGCGCTCCTCGAGGCGCGCGGCTTCGGCAGCGAGGACTTCGCCCTGCACCATCCGGGCGGCGCGCTCGGGCGCCGGCTCCTGGTGCACGTCTCGGACATCATGCGCAAGGGCGAGCAGCTGCCGGTGAGCCGCGCGGAGGACCTTTTGCTGCCGACCGTGCTCGACGAGATCTCGCGCAAGGGCATCGGCATGACGGCGGTGGTCGATGGCGACGGCAGGCTCCTCGGCATCTTCACCGACGGCGACCTGCGCCGCTATCTCGAGCGCCGCGACACGATCAAGGGCGTTCGCGTGGGCGAGGTGATGACGCGCGATCCGGTGACGAT
>JAICTR010000024.1 GCA_025936275.1 Burkholderiales bacterium | reverse complement strand
GGCGGGCCACCAGGCGGCGATCGATGCCTTCAACCGGCGCGAAGCCGACGCGTTGCCGGGGTTGAAGCCGATGCTCCTCGATGCGCTCGAGGGAAAGCTTCGCGACGCGCGCCTGCTCGAGGGCCGCTTCACCACCATCAACCACGGGCTCGGCACGCCGCGCGGGCGGGAAGCGGCGGCGCGCTATCTCGAGGGCTTCGTCGCGCAAGTGAATGCGGAAGGATTCGTCGCGCGCTCGATCGAGCGCCATGGCGTGAAGGGGCTCGCGGCGATCCGGTAGGGGCGCAGGGCGCGCGCCCCGCGCTCAACGCGCGAGCAGCGCGGCGAGCACCCCGACGATCGCGAGCAGCACCACCCAGGAGAGCCAGTTCCAGGTGCGCGGGTCGTGCAGCACCACGTTCGACTCGATCTCCTCGAGCACCGATTCCTGGTGGCGCGCCTCGCCGCCCGCGGCCTCGGGTGCGAGCTGGCGCTCGAACGCGGCGAAGAAATCGTCAGCGAGCTTGAGCGCCGCCGAATCCACGAGGCGGCTTCCCACCTGCGCGATCCTGCCTCCCACCTGCGCGTTCACGTGATACACCACGAGCGTGGACGCGCCCTCGTCGACGAGGCGCACCCGCGCCGCTCCGTTGGCGAATCCCGCGGCGCCGCCCTGGCCTTCGAAGCGCAAGGTGTAGCTTTCGGGGGCGGCGATTTCCTGCACGTGCAGCTTGCCGCCGAACTTCGATCGCACCGGCCCGAGCGAGGCTGCGATCTGGACCCGGTACTCGTTCTCGGCCACGCGCTCCAGCGACTCGCAGCCGGGAATGGCCGCGCGCAGGCGCTCGGGATCGTTCAGGGCGGTCCACGCCGTGGCGCGATCGACGGGGAGGCGGCGCTCGCCTTGCAGCTCCATGGTCAGCGCGCGAGCGCGGCGGCGAGGCCGCGCAGCGATTCGACGTTGTGCATCGGGAGGAAGCGGTCCACGTGCGGCAGCATGCACGCGATGCCGGAAGCGCGCGGCTCGAAGCCCTCGTAGCGCAGCAGGGGATTCAGCCACACGAGCCCGCGGCACGCGCGGTGCAGGCGATCCATCTCCGCCGCGAGCCCGTCCGCATCGTCGCGGTCGAGCCCGTCGGTGACCAGCAGCACGCAGGCGTTCTGCGCGAGGAGGCGCCGCGCCCAGCGGAAGTTGAACTCGCGAAGGCTCGCGCCGATGCGCGTGCCGCCGGCCCAGTCCGGCACCGCGGCGCCGACCTTGGCGAGCGCCTCGTCCACGTCGCGGTCGCGCAGCGGCCGCGTGACGTGGGTGAGCCGCGTGCCGAAGAGGAAGGTCGAGACGTGGCCGCGCTCGCGCGTCAACGCGTGCAGGAAGTGCAGGAACATGCGCGTGTAGCGATGCATCGAGCCGGAGATGTCGCAGAGCGCCACGACGTGCGGCGGCCGGCGTCGCGGCTCGCGCCGCGCCGGCGTCGCGAGCTCGCCGCCGCGCCGGGCCATGAGCCGCATCGTCGCCGCGAGGTCGAGCGAGCGTCCGCGCCGCGAAGGCGTGAAGCGCCGCGTGCGGAGGTCGCGCACCGGAAGCCGCAGGTTCGCGACGAGCCGCCGTGCCGCCTCCCACTCCTCGCTCGTCATGCGCTCGAAATCCATCGTGCGCAGCCGCTCGCCCGCGGAGAAGGTGAGCGCCGCATCGACCGCGACCTCGGGCGGCGCGTCGATCTCGCGCCGCCGCGCGCCGAGCGCGGGATTCAACGCCTCTGCGAGGCGCCCGCCGGCTTCGTCGCGCGGCGTGCGGCCCTGCACCCTGGGCAGCAGCAGCGCGCGCACCCGATCCTCGAGCGCCGGATCGCGCCAGAAGCGCTCGAAGGCCTCGTCGAAGAGCGCCTGCTGCTCGCGGCGCGTGACGAAGAGCGCGGCGAGCGTGCCGTGCCAGTCCTCGCGGCGCGCGAGGCCCGCGGCGGGCAGCACGCGCACCGCATCCATCACCTTGTCGCTGCCGATCGCGATGCCGCATGCGCGCAGCACGCCCGCGAAGTGCACGACGTTCGGCGCGAGGTGCCCGGAACGCCGTGGCAGGGCGAAGGCGGTGAGCGGCATCATGCGGCGGCGCGCGCCTTCGCGTCCTCGACCAGCGCCGCGATCTCCTCGCGCGGCAGGCGCGCGAGGTCGTCCTGGTACTTGAGGAGGGCGCCCAGCGTATCGCTCACGGCCTGCGGATCGAGCGAGATCGCATCGAGGAGCAGCAGGGCGCGCGTCCAATCGAGGGTCTCCGCGACGCCGGGCGCCTTGTACAAGTCCATGCCGCGCAGGCGCTGCACGAAGGCGACCACCTCGCGCGACAGGCGCTCGGCCGCGCCGGGCGCCTTGCGCCGCAGGATCTCCAGCTCGCGCTCGGCGCTCGGGTAGTCGACCCAGTGGTAGAGGCAGCGGCGCTTCACCGCGTCGTGGATCTCGCGCGTGCGGTTCGAGGTGATAACGACGATCGGCGGCTCGTCGGCGCGGATCGTCCCGAGCTCCGGGATCGTCACCTGGAAATCCGAGAGCACCTCCAGGAGATACGCCTCGAACGGCTCGTCGGCGCGATCGAGCTCGTCGATGAGGAGCACCGGCGCGCCGCCCGCCGCGGGCTCGAGCGCGCGCAGGATCGGGCGCTTCACGAGGTACGCGGGGGAGAAGAGATCGCGCTCGAGCGCCTCCTCGCGCGCGCGGCCCGACGCCTCGGCGAGCCGGATCGCGACCATCTGGCGCTGCACGTTCCACTCGTACACCGCCGATGCGACGTCGAGGCCCTCGTAGCACTGCAGGCGGATCAGCTCCCGCCCCAAACCGGCGGCGAGCGCCTTGGCGAGCTCGGTCTTGCCCACGCCCGCCTCCCCCTCGAGGAAGAGGGGCCGGCGCAACTGGAGCGCGAGGAAGACCGCGGTCGCGAGGCGCCGGCCGGCGACGTAGTCGGCGCCGGCGAGGAGCGCCTGCGCGGCCTCCAGGGAGTCGGGCGTCAAGCCTCGGCCACGGCGCGCTGCGCGAGCACGCCCACCAGGTGCGCGCGGTACTCCGCGCTCGCGTGCAGGTCCGACTGCAGCTCGGACGCCGGCACCAGGATCGATTCCAGCGCCTTCGCCGACCAGTCGCGCGCGAGCGCCTGCTCCATCGACTTCACGCGGAAGACGCCGCGCGAGCCGGCGCCGGTCACCGCGACGCGCGGGCCCTGCGCGGTCTGCGCGACGAACACGCCCACCAGCGCGAAGCGCGACGCGGGATTGCGGAACTTGCGGTACGCCGCCTTCTTCGGCACCGGGAAGGTGACCGACATGATGAGCTCGCCGGGCGCGAGCGCGGTCTCGAAGAGGCCCTTGAAGAAATCGTCCGCGGCGATCTGGCGCTTGTTGGTGTTCACCGTCGCGGCAAGCCCCAGCACCGCGGCGGGGTAGTCGGCCGCGGGATCGTCGTTCGCGAGCGAGCCGCCGAGCGTGCCGCGGTTCCTCACCTGGCGATCGCCGATGCCGCCGGCGAGCGCCGCGAGCGCGGCGATGCGCGCGCCGACCTCCATCGAGGCCGCCACTTCCGCGTGCGGCGTCATCGCGCCGACGGTGAGCGCCGCGCCGTTGCCCTCGACCTTGATGCCGCGCAGCTCCGGGAGCCGCGCGAGATCCACCAGCTCCGCGGGCGCGGACAGTCCCAGCTTCATCGCCGCGATGAGCGATTGCCCGCCCGCGAGGTAGCGGCTGTCCGCGTTCGCCGCGGCAGCGCCCGTCGCCTTGGCGAGGGTGGTGGGTTCCGAATACGCAAAGGGTTGCATGGTCAGGCCCTCCCCTGGTTTTCGCGCACCACGCGCCACACGCGCTCCGAGGTGGCCGGCATCGCCACGTCCTTCGCGCCCGTCGCATCGCAGATCGCGTTGATCACCGCGGCCGGCGCACCGATCGCGCCCGCCTCGCCGCAGCCCTTCACGCCGAGCGGGTTGTGCGTGCAGGGCGTCACGCGCGTATCGACGCGGAAGGACGGGAAGTCCGCGGCGCGCGGCATGGCGTAGTCCATGTACGAGCCCGTGAGGAGCTGGCCCGAGTCGCGATCGTAGACGCATGCCTCGAGGAGCGCCTGGCCGATGCCCTGCGCGAGGCCGCCGTGCACCTGGCCTTCGACGATCATCGGGTTGATGATGTTGCCGAAGTCGTCGCACGCGCTGAAGGCGACGATCTTCGTCTCGCCGGTCTGCGGATCGATCTCCACCTCGCAGATGTGCGTGCCCGCGGGATACGTGAAATTCGTCGGATCGTAGAAGGCGGTCTCGTCGAGGCCCGGCTCGAGCTTGTCGAGCGGGTAGTTGTGCGGCACGTACGCGGTGAGCGCGACCTGCGCGAAGGGCACGTTCTTGTCGGTGCCCTTCACCGTGAACTTGCCGTCGGCGAACTCGACGTCCGCGTCGCTCACCTCCATCAGGTGCGCGGCGATCTTGCGGCCCTTGGCGACGATCTTGTCCACCGCCTTCATGATCGCGGTGCCGCCCACCGCGATGGAGCGCGAGCCGTAGGTGCCCATGCCGAAGGGGATGCGCCCGGTGTCGCCGTGCACCACATCGATGTCCTCGACCGCGATGCCGAGGCGACCGGCGACCACCTGCGCGAACGTGGTCTCGTGTCCCTGCCCGTGGCTGTGCGAGCCGGTGAAGACGGTGACCTTGCCGGTCGGATGCACGCGCACCTCGCCCGCCTCGAAGAGGCCGGCGCGCGCGCCGAGCGAACCCGCGACATTGGAAGGCGCGAGCCCGCACGCCTCGATGTACGACGAGTAGCCGAGGCCGCGAAGCTTCCCGCGCTTCGCCGCTTCCTCCTTGCGCTTCGCGAATCCCGCGACATCGGCGAGCTTCATCGCGCCGTCCAGGCAGGCCTCGTAGTCGCCCGTGTCGTAGGTGAGCGCGACCGGCGTGGCATAGGGAAACTCGCGGATGAAGTTGCGCCGCCGGATCTGGTCCTGCGCGATCCCCATCTCGCGCGCCGCCGTGGCGACCAGCCGCTCGACGACGTAGGTGGCTTCGGGACGGCCCGCGCCGCGATACGCGTCCACCGGCGCGGTGTTCGTGAACACCGCCGTCACCTCGCAATGGATCGCGGGCGTGCGGTACTGCCCGGCGAGGAGCGTCGCGTAGAGGATGGTGGGAATGCACGAGGCGAAGGTCGAGAGATAGGCGCCCATCGCCGCCGTGGTCTGCACGCGCATTCCAAGGAACCTGCCGTCCTTGTCGAGCGCGAGCTCGGCCCGGGTCACGTGGTCGCGGCCGTGCGCATCCGACTGGAAGGATTCGCCGCGCTCGGCGGTCCACTTGATGGGCCGGCCGACGAGCTTCGAGGCCCACACGCACACCGTTTCCTCGGCGTAGAGGTAGATCTTCGAGCCGAAGCCGCCGCCCACGTCGGGGGCGATGACGCGCACCTTGTGCTCGGGAAGGCCCAGCACGAACGCGGTCATCAGCAGGCGCTCGACGTGCGGGTTCTGGTTCGCGACGTAGAGCGTGTACGAGTCGTCGGCGCGCGAGTAGGTGGCGTTGCACGCGCGCGGCTCGATCGCGTTCGGGATCAGCCGGTTGTTCACGAGCTGGAGCGTCGTCACGTGCGCCGCCTTCGCGAACGCCGCGTCGGCCGCGGCCTTGTCGCCCAGGGCCCACACGTAGCAGACGTTGTCCGGCGCCTCGTCGTGCACCGCGGGGGCGCCCTTGCGCATCGCGTCGCGCACGTCCACCACCGCCGGGAGCGCTTCGTAATCGACGTCGACGAGCTGCGCCGCCTCCTTCGCCTGCGCGGCGCTCTCCGCGATCACGATCGCGACCGGGTCGCCGACGTGGCGCACCTTGCCCTGCGCGAGGATCGGATGCTTGGGCTCCTTCATCGGCTTGCCGTCGCTTCCGGTGATGAGCCAGCCGCATGGCAGCCCGCCCACGCTCTGCGGGATGTCGGCGCCCGTGTACACCGCGATCACGCCCGGCGCGCCCTTCGCCGCATCGACGCGCAGGGCGCGGATTCGCGCGTGCGCGTGCGGCGAGCGCACGAAGCTGGCGTACGTCTGGTGGGGCAGGGCGACGTCGTCGGTGTACTGCCCCGCGCCGGTGAGGAAGCGCGCATCTTCCTTGCGCTCGATGCGCGCGCCGATGGGACCGCCGGGCTTCGTCGCGCGCTGCGGCGCGGCGCTGGCGGGCTTCTCGCGAACGGTGGTGTCGGTCATGGTTCGCTCCTCAGGCGGTCATGTCGGCGAGGCCTTCCTGCACCGCCTTCACGATGTTGTGGTAGCCGGTGCAACGGCAAAAGTTACCGTCGAGGGCTTCGCGGATCTGCGCTTCGCTCGGTTGCTTCACCTGTCCCGCGAGGCCCACCGCGGAAAGCACCATGCCCGGCGTGCAGAAGCCGCATTGCAGGCCGTGGTGCTTGCGGAACGCGGCCTGCATCGGATGCAGCGCGTCGCCTTGCGCGAGGCCTTCGATGGTCGTGACGTTCGCGCCCTGCGCCTGGATCGCGAGCATGTTGCAGCTCTTCATGGGCTTGCCGTCGACGAGCACGGTGCAGGCGCCGCACTGCGCGGTATCGCAGCCGACGTGCGTGCCGGTGAGCTGCAGCGGGCCGCGCAGGAATTCGACGAGCAAAGCGCGGGGTTCGATCTCGGTGGAGACGGGCTTGCCGTTCACCGTCAGGGAAAACGGGATCTTCATCGACACTCCTCCTGGGGATTGCTGGAAAAGGCGAAGGGAAGGCCGCGAACGCGACGTGCTTCCGACTCTACTCCGAAATATCGCCGGCGCAAGGCGCGCGGGCGGCGGCTTTTCAGCGCGCGGCGAGCGGCCGGACGATCACCGCGAATTCGCCCTGGAACGGGCTGAACTGGTGGATGCCGAAGCGCCGCTCGAGCTTCGGCATCCACCACTCGGGTCCCTCCTGGATCAGGTGCGCATTGCTCTGCTCCAGGTATTCGGCGGAGATCTTCATGCTTCGCGCGCAAAAAAAGCTAGTAGACCGCGCGCCCGCCCGAGAGGTCAAACACGCCCCCGGTGCTGAACGAGCATTCCGCCGTGCAAAGCCAGGCGACGAGCGCCGCGATCTCCTCGACGGTGCCGAAGCGGCCCATCGGAATCTTCGAGAGCATGAAGTCGATGTGCGCCTGGGTCATCTGCGCGAACATGCCGGTCTTCACCGCCGCGGGCGTCACGCAGTTCACGCGGATCCCGGTCTTCGCGAGCTCCTTGCCGAGCGACTTGGTGAGCGAGATCACGCCCGCCTTGGAGGCGCTGTAGGCGCTCGCGTTGGGATTGCCCTCCTTGCCGGCGATGGAGGCGATGTTCACGATGCGGCCGTAGTCGTTCTTCTCCATGTGGGGGACGACCGCGCGGTTGCACAGGAAGACGCCGGTGAGGTTGATGTCGAGCACCTGCTTCCAGTCCTCGACCGGATAGCGCGCGACGGTGGTGTTGGGGCCGGTGATGCCGGCGCTGCAGACGAGGATGTCGAGCTTCGGCAGGTGCTCGAGCGTCTTCGCGAACGCGCGCTCCACGCTCGCGGCATCGCTCACATCGACGGCGACGGGGTGGGCGCCGCCGGAGATGATCTTGCTCGCCTCCTGCAGCGCGCGCTCGTCGCGGTCCCAGAGCGCCACCCGCGCGCCCGAATGCGCGAGGCGCCCGGCGATGGCGAGGCCGATGCCCGCGGCGCCTCCGGTGACGATGGCGTTGCGGCCTTCGAGATCCAGCTGGTTCATCGCTGTTCCTTTGTCGTTCCCGCGCACGCGGGAACCCATGATGGGTCCCCGCATCCGCGAGGACCTTCGGCATGACCTCTGGCGCTGCCGCGCCAGCATACCTCGGATTGGCCTGACCACTTGACCATCCGTCGGGCGCCGACATACCCTTCGAGCGGGCCGCCCCAGGAGAATTTCCCCCCATGGCATCGCGCAAGCGCCGCAGCGCCGAGTGGTTCGGGCGCGAGGGCAAGATGGGCTTCATCTACCGCTCGTGGGTGAAGAACCGGGGCGTGCCGCAGGACCAGTTCGATGGCCGTCCGGTCATCGGCATCTGCAACACCTATTCCGAGCTCACTCCGTGCAACTCGCACTTCCGCACGCTCGCCGAGCACGTGAAGACGGGCGTGATCGAGGCGGGCGGCTTCCCGCTCGAATTTCCCGTGATGTCGCTCGGGGAGACGCTGCTTCGCCCGACCGCGATGCTCTACCGCAACCTCGCGAGCATGGATGTCGAGGAGTCGATCCGCGGCAATCCCATCGATGGCGTGGTGCTCCTCATGGGATGCGACAAGACCACGCCCTCGCTCGTGATGGGCGCCTCGAGCGTGGACCTGCCGACGATCGGCGTCTCGGGCGGCGCGATGCTTTCGGGCTGGTACAAGGGCGAGCGCATCGGCTCGGGCACCAACACGTGGCTCCTCTCCGAGCAGTTGCGCGCCGGGCAGATCACGGCCGACGAGTTCCACGAGGCCGAAAGCTGCATGCACCGCTCCCACGGCCACTGCATGACCATGGGCACCGCCTCGACCATGGCTTCCATGGTCGAGGCGCTGGGGCTCGGCCTTCCCGGCAACGCCGCATTTCCCGCGGTGGATGCGCGGCGCAACGTCCTCGCGCGCATGGCCGGGCGGCGCATCGTCGGCATGGTGAAGGAGAACGTGACGCTCTCCAAGCTCCTCACGCGCGAGGCGTTCGAGAACGCGATCCGCGTGAACGCCGCGATCGGCGGCTCGACCAACGCCGTGATCCACCTCATCGCCATCGCGCGGCGCATCGGCGTGAAGCTCGACCTCGACGACTGGGACGCGCTCGGCCGCGGCGTGCACACGCTCGTGAACCTGATGCCGAACGGAAGCTACCTGATGGAGGACTTCTGCTACGCGGGCGGACTCCCGGTCGTGATCCGGCAGCTCGGCGAGCAGGGGCTGCTGCACAAGGATGCGGTCACCGCGAACGGCAAGACGATCTGGGAAAACTGCAAGGACGCGAGGAACGACAATCCCGAGGTGATCATGCCGTTCGCGAAGCCCTTCAAGCGAGACACCGGCATCGCGGTGCTGCGCGGCAACCTCTGTCCCGACGGGGCGATCATCAAGCCCTCCGCCGCGACGCCGAAGCTCATGAAGCACAAGGGCCGCGCGGTGGTGTTCGAGGACATCGAGGAATTCCATCGCCGCATCGACGACCCGAAGCTCGACATCGACGAGACCTGCGTGATGGTGCTCAAGAATTGCGGGCCGAAGGGCTACCCGGGGATGGGCGAGGTGGGCAACATGGCGCTGCCGCCGAAGATCCTGAAGCGCGGCATCACCGACATGGTGCGCATCTCCGACGCGCGCATGAGCGGCACGGCGTACGGCACCGTGGTGCTGCACGTATGCCCGGAGTCGGCGGCCGGCGGACCCCTCGCCCTGGTGAGGCAGGGCGACCTGATCGAGCTCGACGTCGCGAAGCGGCGCCTGCACCTGCACGTGACCGACGCGGAGCTGGAGAAGCGCCGCCGCGCGTGGAAGCAGCCCAGGCCGCACCTCGCGCGCGGCTACTGGAAGCTCTACGTCGAGCACGTGAACCAGGCGAGCGAGGGCGCGGATCTCGACTTCCTCGTGGGCAAGAGCGGAAGCGCGGTGCCGCGTGACAACCACTAAGTCTCCCTCTGCCTTGGGAGAGGGCCGGGGAGAGGGTCCGATGAGATTTCTCATCTCCGACTACGACTTCCCCGACGTGGACCTCGAGACCGCGCAGCTGCGCGCCGCGGGGCACGAGGTGAAGGTCGCGCGCTGCCGCACCGAGGACGAGCTGGTGCGCGAGGCGGCCGGCTGCGACGGCATCCTCACGCAGTACGTGCCGATCGGCCGCAAGCTCTTCGACGCGCGGCCCGAGGTGCGCATCGTGAGCCGCTTCGGCGCGGGCTTCGACACGGTGGATACCGAGGAGGCCGCGCGGCACGGCGTGTGGGTCGCGAATTCCCCCGACTACGGCGTGGGGGAAGTCGCCACGCACGCGCTCGGCATGGCGCTCGCGCTCGTGCGCCACATTCCGTTCTACGATCGCGACGTGCGGGCCGGTCGCTGGCATTACCTCTCCGCGGGCGAGCTGCGCCGCCCGGCGGGCCTCACCCTCGGCATCCTCGGGCTCGGACGCATCGGCAAGCGCATGGCGGCGCTCGCCCAGCCCGCGTTCGGGCGAATCGTCGCCTGCGATCCGTACATCGCGGACGGCGATTTCCCGGCGTACGTCGAGCGCGTGGCGCTCGATCGGCTGTGGCGCGAGGCGGACCTGGTCTCGCTGCACGTGCCGCTCACGGCCGAGACGCGCGGCATCGCCGGCCCGCAGGCCTTCGCCGCGATGAAGCCCGGGTCCTTCCTCGTGAACACCGCGCGCGGCGCCGTCGTCGAGCTCGATGCGCTGCTCGCGGCCCTCGATTCCGGGCGCCTGGAAGCGGCGGCGCTCGACGTGCTTCCCAACGAGCCGCCGGTAGCGGATCATGCGGTGCTCCGCCATCCGCGGGTGCTGCTCACGCCGCATGCCGCGTTCTACTCGCGCGAGGGCGAACGGGAGCTGCGCCGCAAGGCGGCCCAGAACCTGGTGGATTGGGCGCAAAAAGGGAGGCCGACTTACGTGGTCGTCGAAGGACAACGCTCACCGTTCCCCTCAACCCCGCGGGATATCTGATGGCCTCCGTCCACATCCGCAACGTCCACAAGTATTTCGGCGGCACCCACGTGATCCGTGGCGTCGACATCGACATCGCCGATGGCGAGTTCGCGGTGCTGGTGGGGCCCTCGGGATGCGGCAAGTCGACGCTGCTGCGCATGGTCGCGGGGCTGGAGGAGATCTCGGGCGGCGAGATCGAGATCGGCGGGCGCGTGGTGAACGCCATCCCGCCCAAGGAGCGCGACATCGCGATGGTGTTCCAGAACTACGCGCTCTATCCGCACATGAAGGTGCGCGACAACATGGCCTTCAGCCTGCTGCTCGCCAAGCGCCCGCGAAGCGAGATCGATTCGCGCGTGGCCAAGGCCGCCTCGATCCTCGGCCTGGGCGAGCTCCTCGACCGCTATCCGCGGCAGCTTTCGGGCGGGCAGCGGCAGCGCGTCGCGATGGGGCGCGCGATCGTCCGCGACCCGCAGGTGTTCCTGTTCGACGAGCCGCTCTCGAACCTCGATGCCAAGCTGCGCGTCGCGATGCGCACCGAGATCAAGGAGCTGCACCAGCGCCTCAAGACCACCTCGGTCTATGTGACCCACGACCAGATCGAGGCGATGACCATGGCCGACCAGATCGTCGTGATGCGCGATGGCGTGGTCGAGCAGCGCGGCAAGCCCCTCGAGCTCTACGACCATCCCGCGAACCTCTTCGTCGCCGGATTCATCGGCTCGCCGGCGATGAACTTCCTGCCCGCGAAGCTGCGCCGCGCCGGCGACCGCGCCGAGGTGGAGCTCGCCGATGGCGCGCGCGTGCCGGTGCCGCGCGATGCCGCCGGAGAAGATGGCCTGCCGGTGATCTTCGGCGCGCGGCCCGAGCACCTGTCGCTCGCGGGCGCGGAAAGCGGCCTCGCGGCGGAGGTGGTGGTGGTCGAGCCCACCGGCGCCGACACGCAGGTGTTCGCGAAGATCGGCGGCACCGACGTCACCGCGGTCTTCCGCGAGCGTCACGAGTTTCGCGCGGGCGAGCCGATCCGGCTCGCCCCGGATCACGAGCGCACGCATCTTTTCGATGCGGCGTCGGGGAAGTCGTTGCGGACGTAAGGCCCAATCACGGAGAGGAGAAAGCTCATGTCGAAAGTCACGAGGCGCGATTTCCTGAAGACCACGGCGGGCGCCGCGGCCGCGGGATCGCTGGGGGTCGGCGGCGCGATGTGGTCGCAGGAAGCGTTCGCCCAGAGTCACTGGAAGCCGGAGAAGGGCGCGAAGCTGCGCGTGCTGCGCTGGAAGCGCTTCGTGCAGGGCGACGAGGACAAGTGGCTCGAGAACACCAAGAAGTTCACGCAGATGACCGGCATCCCGGTGCGCGTGGACAGCGAGGGCTGGGAGGACGTGCGTCCGAAGGCGGCGGTGGCGGCGAACGTCGGCACCGGTCCGGACATCATCATCTCCACCTTCGAGGATGCGCACCAGTATCCGGACAAGCTCGTGGACGTGAGCGACGTCTGCAACTACCTCGGCGGCAAGTACGGCGGCTGGTACGACGTGTGCAAGGACTACTGCGTGGAGAAGGGCAAGTGGATCGCCGTTCCCATGGGCTGCGCCGGCAATGCGATCGTGCACCGCATCGGCACGATGAAGAAGGCGGGCTTCGAGGAATTCCCCAAGGACCTCGCCGGGTTCCTCAAGCTCGCGCAGGCGTACAAGGCGGCGGGCATGCCGCCCGGGTTCGCGCTCGGCAACGCCACCGGCGACGGCAACGTGTGGTGCCACTGGCTGGTGTGGGCGCACGGCGGGAAGATGGTCGACAAGAAGGGCAACGTCGTCATCGCGAGCCCCGAGACCGAGGCGGCGCTGGAGTACGGCAAGCAGCTCTACGCGACCTTCGTCCCGGGCACGCTCTCCTGGCTCGACCCGAACAACAACAAGGCGTTCCTCGACGGCCAGGTGGGCATGACCGCGAACGGCATCTCGATCTACTACGCGGCGAAGAACTCGAAGGACGAGAAGATGCACGCGATGGCCGAGGACATCGGGCACGCCAACTTCCCGATCGGCCCCGTCGGCCGCACCACGGAGCTGAACCTCTTCTTCCCGATGATGCTGTTCAAGTACTCCAGGTACAAGAACGCCGCGAAGGCCTACCTCGCGTTCATGATGGAGAAGGAGCAGTACGAGCCGTGGCAGCAGGCGGCGATCGGCTACGTCTCGCACCCGCTCAAGGCCTACGAGAAGAACCCGCTCTGGTCCTCGGACCCGAAGAACCTTCCCTACAGCAACTCGATGAAGGTGATGCTGCCGAACGGCTACGACGGCCCGATGGGCTACGCGTCGGCCGCGACGATGGCCGACTTCATCATGGTGAACATGGTGGCGGAGGCGGTCTCGGGCTCGAAGTCGCCGAAGGAGGCGATGGAGCGCGCGAAGCAGCGCGCGGAGCGCTACTACAAGCTGTAAGGAAGATACGTCATTGCCGTGATGACCCGTCATTCCCGCGGCCGCGGGAATGACGGCCTCCCGGGACGACCGAAACCCATGAACCGCTTCTTCGACAACCGCAACGTCCTCGGGCTGATCTTCATGCTGCCCGCGGCGGCGCTGTTGCTGGTGTTCCTCACCTATCCGCTGGCGCTCGGGACCTGGCTCGGCTTCACCGACGCGCGGATCGGGCGCGCCGGGCACTGGATCGGCCTCGAGAACTTCTCGATGCTGGTGCAGGACAGCGTCGCGCGCCTGTCGCTCTTCAACACGCTCTTCTACACGGTGGTCGCGAGCACGATCAAGTTCGCGCTCGGGCTGTGGCTGGCGCTCCTCCTCAACCGGAACCTGCCGTTCAAGTCGTTCTTCCGCGCGATCGTGCTGCTGCCGTTCATCGTGCCGACGGCCCTTTCCGCGATCGCCTTCTGGTGGATCTACGACGCGCAGTTCTCGGTGGTGAGCTGGGCGCTCGAGCGCATGGGGCTGATCCACCGCTACATCGATTTCCTGGGCGATCCCTGGAACGCGCGGCTGTCCACGATCGCCGCCAACATCTGGCGCGGCGTGCCGTTCGTCGCGATCTGCCTCCTCGCCGGCCTGCAGACCATCCCGCCCTCGCTCTACGAGGCGGCGGCGCTCGATGGCGCGACGCCATGGCAGCGCTTCCGGCACGTGACGCTGCCGCTCCTCACGCCGATCATCGCGGTGGTGATGACCTTCTCGGTGCTCTTCACCTTCACCGACTTCCAGCTGATCTACGTGCTCACCCGCGGGGGACCGCTCAACGCGACGCACCTCATGGCGACGCTCTCGTTCCAACGCGCCATCCCGGGCGGCAACCTCGGCGAGGGCGCCGCGCTCGCGACGCTGATGATCCCGTTCCTGCTGGCCGCGATCCTCTTCAGCTACTTCGGGCTGCAGCGGCGCAAGTGGCAGCAGGGCGCGCGCGACTGAGATGAGCGCCCCGGCGATCCACCGCGAGGAGGCGACCAGCACCGAGGGCATGACGTACCTCGAGTCGCTGCCGCGCCGCTTCGTCACCTTGTACCTGCCGCTCGCGATCTTCGTCATCGTGCTGCTGTTCCCGTTCTACTGGATGCTGATGACGTCCATCAAGCCGAACGCCGAGCTCCTGTCGCGCGACGAGAACCCGTTCTGGGTGGTGGGTCCCACGCTCGAGCACTTCAAGCACCTCATCTTCGAGACGCCGTATCCGGACTGGATGTGGAACACGATCATCGTCTCGGTCACCGCGACGTTCACCTCGCTC
>JAICTR010000010.1 GCA_025936275.1 Burkholderiales bacterium | reverse complement strand
CTAGATTCGAGAGCGACCACGAGGTCCGCATCGTGACCGATTGTGGGCCGCTTGGGTACGAGCGAATAGCGGCGCACGGCCACGCTGATGCTCTTTCGTTCGTGCTCTCGCTCGGAGGCAATGAGTTTCTCGTCGACCCGGGCACGTTCGCCTATCACACCGAGGGCGAATGGCGTGCCTACTTCCGCGGCACCTCGGCGCACAACACGCTGCGCGTGGATGGCGTGGACCAGTCGCAGCCGGGCGGGAATTTCATGTGGCTGCGGAAGGCGCGCGCGGCGTGCTCGCTGTGGCGCAGCTCCGGGGAAGAGGACGTCTTCGAGGGCGCGCACGACGGCTATCGCGCGCTCACCGATCCGGTGACGCACCGGCGCCGCATCACGCTCGCCAAGCGCGCGCGGCGCATCGCGATCGAGGACACGCTCGAGATGGCGGGCGAGCACCAAATCGAGCTCTTCTTCCACTGCCACGAGGGCTGCGAGGTGCGCGAGGTGGCGGGCGGCTTCGACATCCTGCGCGACGGCTTCGTGCTGCGCCTGCGCTGGCCGCGCTCGGCGCGCGGCGAATCGTCGCTCCTGCGCGGCTCCCTCGAGCCCATCGCGGGCTGGATCTCGCATCGCTTCGATCGTCGCGAGCCCTGCGCCACCCTTCGCTGGCGCGCGCGCCTCGCCGGCCCGCAGCTGCTCCGCACCGAAATCGGCACCTGACAAAACCGGGGACAGACCACTTGTCCCGCATGCAAGAACGGAGCGCATGCCCCCGTGCGTTCTCGCATGTGGGACAAGTGGTCTGTCCCCGGTTCATCCGGACTATGGGAGGCCCTCCGGACGGAGGAAGGCGGGTCAAGAGGCGAGACCATGCTGGCGGCTCGAAGTCATTTCCGGAGAGCCGCGAAGATGAAGATCAGCATCATGGGCCTCGGCTATGTCGGCGCGGTTTCCGCCGGCTGCCTCGCCAGCGAAGGCCACGAGGTGATCGGGGTCGATCCCCAGCAGGCGAAGGTGGACCTCATCAACGCGGGAAGCTCGCCGATCATCGAGAAGGACATCGGCGAGATGATCGCGCGCGCCGTGGCCGAAGGGCGGCTCAGCGCCACCGCGAACGTGCAGGAAGCGGTGCGCCATACCGACCTCTCGCTCATCTGCGTCGGCACGCCGAGCCTGGGCAACGGGCACATCGACCTCAAGTACGTGCGCCGCGTGTGCGAGGAGATCGGCACGGCGCTCAAGGACCATCCCGGACACACCGTCGTCGTGAGGAGCACGATGCTCCCCGGCACGATGCGGAACGTCGTGATCCCCGCGCTCGAGACGGCTTCCGGCCTCAAGGCGGGCGAGGATTTCGGCGTGTGCCTCAATCCCGAATTCCTGCGCGAGGGCACCGCGGTCCACGATTACTTCCACCCGCCGAAGACCGTGATCGGCGAGCTCGACCGCGCGAGCGGCGACGTGGTGGCGAAGATCTACGGCCACCTCCCGGGCCCGGTGATCCGCACCGATTACGAGACCGCGGAGATGGTGAAGTACGCCGACAACACCTGGCATGCCCTCAAGGTCGCGTACGCGAACGAGATCGGCAACATCTGCAAGGCGCTCGGCCTCGACAGCCACAAGCTGATGGAGATCTTCTGCCAGGACACCAAGTTGAACCTCTCGCCGTACTACCTCAAGCCGGGCTTCGCCTTCGGCGGCTCGTGCCTGCCCAAGGACGTGCGCGCGCTCTCGTACAAGGCGAAGCTGCTGGACGTGAAGGTGCCGATCATCGACGCGATCCTGCCCTCCAACGACGAGCAGATCGAGCGCGGCATCCAGGCGGTGATCGAGAAAGGCGAGAGGAAGGTCGGCATCCTCGGCTTCAGCTTCAAGGCCGGCACCGACGACCTGCGCGAGAGCCCGATGGTCGAGCTCGTCGAGCGCCTCATCGGCAAGGGCTACGACCTGCGCATCTACGACGGCAACGTGCGCATGGCGGCGATCCACGGCGCCAACCGCGACTACATCCTCAACCACATCCCGCACATCTCGAAGCTGATGGTGGCGGGCATCGACGAGGTGATCGCGCACGGCCGCACCATCGTGATCGGCAACGGCGCCGCGGAATTCCGCGACGTGCCGCGGCGCCTCGAGGAAGGCCAGCAGGTGGTGGACCTGGTGCGCATCGCCGATACGCGCAGCGTGCGGGGCGTGTACGACGGCATCTGCTGGTGAGCGGGATGAAGCTCGCGAAGCGCGTCCTGATCCTGGTCGAGAACCTGCCGAGCCCCTTCGACCGCCGCGTATGGCAGGAGGCGACGGCGCTGCGCGACGCGGGCTACCGGGTCTCGATCATCTGCCCCACCGGCAAGGGATTCGAGTGCCACTTCGAGGAGATCGACGGCATCGCGATCTACCGCTACGACCTCGCGGTGGAAGCGCAGGGCGCGCTGGGCTACGCGATCGAGTATTCCTCGGCGCTCTTCCACACGTTCCTCCTCTGCTGGCGGGTGCTCTTCACGCGCGGCTTCGACGTGATCCACGCCTGCAACCCGCCGGACCTCTTCTTCCTCATCGGCGCGTTCTTCAAGCTCTTCGGCAAGAAGTTCGTCTTCGACCACCACGACATCAACCCCGAGCTCTACGAGGCGAAGTTCGGCCGCCGCGATTTCTTCTGGAAGCTGATGGTGCAGCTCGAGCGCCTCACCTTCCGCACCGCCGACGTCTCGATCGCCACCAACGAGTCGTACCGCAAGATCGCGATCGAGCGCGGCGGCATGGATCCGGATCGCGTGTTCGTGGTGAGGAGCGGCCCCAGCCTCGAGCGGCTGCGCATCGTGCCGCCGCAGCCCGAATTGAGGAAAGGCCGCAGGCACCTCGTGGGCTACGTGGGCGTCATGGGCAAGCAGGAAGGCATCGACCTCCTGCTGCAGGCGGTGCGCGCGATCGTGCACGACCACCATCGCGACGACGTGCACTTCGGCCTGGTGGGCGGCGGCACCTCGCTCGAGGAGATGAAGGCGCTCGCGAAGGAGCTCCAGGTGGAGGACCACGTGACCTTCACCGGCCGCGTGCCCGACGCGGAGCTCCTCGCGATGCTCAACACCGCCGACGTGTGCGTGAACCCGGACATCGCGACCGAGATGAACGACAAGTCGACGATGAACAAGATCATGGAGTACATGGCGCTCGGCAAGCCCATCGTGCAGTTCGACCTGACCGAGGGACGCTGCTCCGCGCAGGAAGCCTCGCTCTACGCCAGGCGCAACGACCCCGCGGACCTCGCGGCGAAGATCCTCGAGCTCCTGGACGACCCCGAGCGGCGCGCCGCGATGGGCGCGTACGGCCGGCGCCGCGTCGAGAACGAGCTCGAGTGGCGCTACGAGATCCCGAAGCTGCGCGCCGCGTACCGCTCGCTGTGGGGCCGGCCGGCTTCGGCCGCGGTGCGGCCGGAAGAGGCGCGCTGAGAGGGTCTTGTCGGGCAACGGCGACGTCTCCAGCGCGCCCAACCGCGCTGTAAGACGCCGCTGCCCTTTCGCGTCAGTCGCTTCCCACACGTTGTCGCTCGCGAGCTACGACTTGCGGCGCATTGCGCACACCGGTTGGCGAAATTGCGCGGTTCGTCGCCTGCGGGCCACAGCGAACGGCGGACGACGCTACAGGAGCGCCGCGGCGCCGCGCGAAGTGCCGGCGCATGCCGCTGACGCGAAACAAGTTTCCACGACTGGCATGGCGGTTGCTGCGTGCAGCGCGAATGTCCTCGCTTTCGCTTCCCGGAGACTCGATGCACATGCAAGCCCGCCGTCGCCCCATCGCCATCCTCGCCAGCGTCCTTCTCGCCGCGGCCGCGCTCTTCGCGCTCGGCAAGGCGCACGCCGCCTGCGGCGAGCAGCGCGATTTCCTCGTGCGCCAGGATCCGCTGCTCACCTCGGTGCGCCCCGTGGATTGCGCGACGCTCCTCGACAGTCCTCCGCAGTTCACCTGGCCGCTGCAGGAAGGGCGCAACACCTACACCGTGGCGCTGCGCTTTCCCGACGGGCACACCGAGCAGCGCTCGACCACGCGCAACTGGCTCTCGTGGGACCACCCCGTGCCCGCGGGCGACTACTCCTGGCACGTGAGCGTCGCCGGCGCGAAGCGCGATTCGAGCAAGCCGCGCATCTTCCGCATCGAGCGGCCCGAGGCGCAGCCCGCGCACGAGGCGAGCGCCGCTGCCCCGGTGGACACGGCCGCGTCGCAATCCGCCGCACCTTCCGCGCCCGCCGCAACGCTCTTCCGCGTCGAGCCTTCCGAGAGCTGGATCCCGGTTCCGAAGCCGGCGCAGGCATCGCGGAAACGCGCCGTAGGAGGGTTTTTTGGAGGCTTTACGGAATAAGGCGCTTTTGTAGTCTATGCGGACCAGCAGGCCGAGCGGAATCGCTGCAATCCCAGCTTCATAGACTTGTCTCGCCGCGCGGAGCATTCCGCGCCCCGGAAACGGCGAGATGGACTCGATCTACACCGATGGGACGTACCTGCGCAACAACCCGCAGTGGCACGCGGACGATTCCGCGTGGAAGGCCGGCCACGTCGCCGCGATCCTCGAGCGCAACCGCATCGCGCCCGCGACCGTGTGCGAGGTGGGATGCGGCGCCGGCGAGATCCTGGTGGAGCTCTCGCGGCGCCTCGCGCCCGGCACGCGCCTCACCGGCTACGACATCTCGCCCAACGCGTTCGCGATCTGCTCGCGCAAGCGCGCCGCGAACCTCGACTTCCGCCTCGGCAACGTCCTGGACGAGGGCGTCACCTTCGACCTCGCGATGGCGATCGACGTCTTCGAGCACGTCGAGGACTACTTCTCCTTCCTGCGCCGCATGCGCGCGAAGGCGACCTACAAGATCTTCCACATCCCGCTCGAGCTCTCGGCGCTGTGGGTCGCGCGCCGCGAGCCGCTGATCCGCCAGCGCCGCGCGGTCGGGCACATCCACCACTTCTGCAAGGAGACGGCGCTCGCGACGCTCGAGGACACGGGCTACCGCGTGATCGACCACGCGTACACGGCCGGCGCGACCGACCTCGACGGCTACGGCTGGAAGTCGCGGCTCCTCAAGTGGCCGCGCAAGGCGCTCTACCGGATGGATCCGGACGCGGCCGCGCGCCTCCTCGGCGGATACTCGCTGCTCGTGCTCGCGAGATAGGGATGGCCGACTCCGCCCACGCGAGCATCCTGATCGTCGACGACGACGGGAAGAGCCTGCTCGCCATGGAGGCGGTGCTGCGCTCGCTGGGCTCGCGCCTCGCCACCGCCCGCTCCGGCGAGGAGGCGCTGCGCAAGGTGCTCGACGAGGACTTCGCGGCGATCCTCATGGATGTCCGCATGCCGGGGATCGACGGCTTCACCACGGCGCGCATGATCCGCGAGCGCAAGCGCTCGCGCTACACGCCGATCATCTTCCTCACCGCCGCGCAGGAGGACCTCGCCTCGATGTTCCGCGGCTACGAGGCGGGCGCGGTGGACTACATCGTGAAGCCGGTGATCCCGGAGGTGCTGCGCTCCAAGCTCTCGGTCTTCGTCGGGCTGCACGACATGAACCGCATGCTCAACGCCGAGCTCGCCGAGCGCGCGATGACCGAGCAGCGGCTGCGCACCTCGGAGGAGAACCTGCGCGCCCTCGCCGCGCACCTGCAGTCGGTGCGCGAGGAGGAACGCATCCACATCGCCCGCGAGATCCACGACGAGCTGGGCCAGGCGTTGACCGGCCTCAAGTACGACCTGGGCGCGCTCACCAAGGGCTACGGCAGCGACGACCGCGAGGCCTTCATGCAGAAGGCGCAGGCGGCCTCGCAGGCGATCGACCGCATCATCAATTCCGTCCGGCGCATCTCTTCCGGATTGCGCCCCGAGGTGCTCGACGAGATCGGGCTCGGGGCCGCGATCGACTGGCAGGCCCGCGAGTTCCAGCGGCGCACGGGCGTGCGCTGCCTCGTGGAGATGCCTCCCCGGTTCGCCGATCCCGACAAGGAGCGCTCCACGGCGCTCTTCCGCATCTTCCAGGAGCTGCTCACCAACGTCGCGCGGCACGCCAATGCGACGCGCGTGGACGTGAAGCTCCAGGACATCGAGGACGAAGGGCTCATGCTCACCGTCTCCGACAACGGCCGCGGCATCCGCGACGACGAGCTGCAGGAAGGCAAGTCGCTCGGCTTCCTCGGCCTGCGCGAGCGCGTCCTCGCCTTCGGCGGCGCGATCGAGGTCCAGGGAGAAGAAGGGAAGGGGACCACGGTCTCCGTCACGATTCCAACAACGACTCAACAACCGGTGTTCCACGCCTGACCATGAGCTTCGCTACCTCTTCCGTAATGCACGGCACCGCGGGCGCACCCGTGAAGGTGCTGATCGCCGACGACCATCCGGTCGTGCGGCAGGGACTCAAGCAGATGCTCTCCGCCGACCCGGAGGTGAACGTGGTCGGGGAGGCGCGCGACGGCGACGAGGCCTTCGAGCTCGCGCACCAGCTCGACTGGGACGTCGCGGTGCTCGACTACTCGATGCCGGGCCGCGGCGGCGTGGAGCTGCTCTCCGACGTGAAGCACGACTACCCGGACCGGGCGGTGCTGATCCTCAGCATCTATCCCGAGGATCCGCACGGGCTGCGCGCGCTGAAGGCCGGTGCCGCGGGCTACATCACCAAGGAAAGCGCCGGCGACGAGCTCACCGCCGCGGTGAAGAAGGTGGCGACCGGCGGGCGCTACGTGAGCTCGACGCTCGCCGAGAAGCTCGCCTCGCGCCTCACGCCCGAGCAGGAGCGCCCGCCGCACGAGCGCCTCTCCGACCGCGAGTACCGCGTGATGTGGCTTCTCGCCTCCGGCAAGACGCTGCACCAGATCGCCGAGGAGATGCGCCTTTCTCCCTCCACCGTGAGCACCTCTCGCGGCCGCATCCTGAAGAAGCTCGGCTTGAACACCAACGTGGACCTGGTCCACTACGCGATGAAGCACCGCTTGATCGAATAGGAAAATCGGGGACAGACCCCGATTTCCGAGCGGGAGTCCGCTCGCGCGGCCAGCGGAAATGGGGGCCTGTCCCCGATTTCGCTAGAATCTGCGCCATCGACGTCACAGGGAGGCGTCATGGTGCGCAAGCTTTCGATGTGGCTCTGCGGCATCGCGTTCGCCGGTGCCGCGTTCGGCGATTCCGCCTACGACCGCGTGCTCGCGCAGATCGCCGAGAAAACCGGGCTGCAGGCGGTCACGATTCCGGAAACCGGCGGCTCCTATCTCGGCAAGACCCACCGCGGCTACCGCGTCGTCTACATGGCGAAAGCGGGCGACGTGTGGGGACGCTTCGCCACGCGCCTCACGATGGCGGAGCTCGGACGCGAGACCGGCGGACTTCTCGCCTATGCGACCGGCCAGGACCGCGCGAGCCCCGACGTCGTCGGAAGCCCGCTCGACAAGCTGCTCTCGGAGCAGATCGGCCAGCCGCTCTCGGTCACCGTGGTGCTGCGCCACGGCAAGGCCCACGCGCCGCGGCTCGACGTGCTCGCCGAGGGCGCGCACGTCCATCCCGGGAAGGCGCTCGCGCGCCATGCGCAAGTCGGCGCCCGGGCGGGCTTCATCTATAGCGATGACGACGCCTTCGCCGATCGCCTGGCGGCGAACGAGGCGCTGATGAAGCGGCTCAAGAACCTGCGCGGCGAGTACATTCGCGTGGACCGCGATGCGGTGACGCTCTTCTGGTCCGGCACGGAGAGCGACTTCAGCGGGATGCTGCGCGACCACGGCGATTATTACGCCATGCTGAACGCCTTCCTCGACGACCTCGCCGACATCGCCGACGCCATTCCGCCGGCGCGCTGAAGGTTACAACGCGTTTCGCGTGTAACGCGACGCACCGTGCGATTGCGACATTTTCCATAGCCGCGGGGCGCGGCGGCGCGGAGACTTTCCTCCATGCACCGGCTTTTGCCGGACGAGGAGGGCGGCGATGAAAGCGACCACCATCGAGCAGCGTCTCGCGCACGAGAACCGCCGCCATGCGGGCACCGGCGGCGTGAGCGCGGAGAACCGCGACTACGGCTTCCGCCCCGCGTTCTTCGACTACGCGTCGCAGAAGCTCTATCTCTCGCGCTTCGCCGACGGACGCCTCGCGCCGCTGCACCTCGCGGAGGGACTTCCCGACGAAGTCGTCGTCGACCGTGCGCCGAACGGACGCGCGCTCGCGACGCGCGCCTCGCTCGTCGCGGGCTTCGAGCGCAACGGCATGTTCTATACGCGCAAGGCCGCCGCGCGCGCGCTCGCCGCGCTGCGCTCGCGTCGCTGGCCGAAGCGCACGGAGCGCGAAGCGCCGCGCGCGTAGGAAACTTCCTACAGACAACGGCAAGCCCGGTTCCGGACAATCTCCGCAGTCGCTCACGCCCGCTCCCCCGATACGTGCTGCGAGTACAAACAGGAGAGGACGGCGCGCGTGATACGCCACCGATGGCGCACTCATTTGAAGTCCGCGACGACGGAAGCAGCGGTCGTCGCCCTGGTCGGCGACTATCTCGGCGAGTGGGATGCCGAGGAGATCGCATCCCTTCCCGCTTCCGCCTGGCCGAACGAGGTCCGGGACCGTGCCGACATCATGTCGAGCATGTTCCGCATCGGCGAGGTGCACGGCAAGTTTCGCGGCTCGGCCGCGGCGCTGATGCGGCTGCAGGAGCTGCTGCTCTTCTTCACGCACGCGGCGGTGCGCGTGACGCAGATCGCGGCGGCGGCGGACCACCCACCGGCGAACGACGCGGGATCGAAGCCTTCCGAGTGCGCTCGGCCTAAGGCGTCTCGCAGGGAAGGCGCACGGTGAATTCGGCGCCGCGCATCGGTCCGTCGCTATGCGCGTGGACGGAGCCGCCGTGGCGCTCCGCGAACTCCCTGACCAGCGCGAGGCCGATGCCCAGGCCGCCGGCCGAGCGCGGATTGCCCGGATCGGCCTGGCCGAAGAGCGTGAAGAGGCGACCCGCCATCTCCGGCCCGAAGCCGATGCCGTCGTCCTTCACGCGGATCTGCGCATAGCCGTCGCTCGCGGCGCCGGCGAGGGCGATGTGCCCGCCAGCGTCCGTGTACTTCGCCGCGTTGGTGAGGAGGTTCGAGACGATCTGCTGCACGCGCACCGGATCGGCGTGGATCCAGACGCCCTCGAGGCGCACGTCGGCCGTGAGCTCCTGGCTCTTGGCATCGATGTGATGGCGCACGCCATCCACCGCGTTCTCCACCAGCGGCTGCAAGGCGACGCGCTCCTTGCGCAGCTCCACGCGCCCGTTGGTGATGCGCGAGACGTCGAGCAGGTCGTCGAGGAGGCGCGCCATGTGCTCGGTCTGGCGCTCGGCGATGGCGCGCGCGCGGGCGCGTTGCTCCTCGCCGCTGCCGGGCTGGCGCATCAGGGCGAGGGCGTTGCGCACCGGTGCGAGCGGATTGCGCAGCTCGTGGGCGAGGATCGCGAGGAACTGGTCCTTGCGGCGCTGGCCCTCGATGCGCGCCGAGATGTCGCGCGAGATGTTGGAGGCGCCGATGATGCGCCCGGCACGGTCGCGCAACGGCGAGGCGGTGATCGACACCGGCACGCGCCGCCCCGACTTGTGGAGCCGCACGGTCTCGTGATGGTCGGTGCGCTCGCCCGCGGCGAGGCGCCGCAGGATCTGCCGTTCCTCCTCGTGCAGCTCCGGCGGCACGATCTTCAGGATCGGGTGGCCGATGATTTCCGCCGCCGTGAACCCGTAGACGCGCTCGGCGCCCCCGTTCCACGAGGTGATGACGCCCTGCAGGTCCTTGCTCAAGACCGCGTCGTCGGTCGATTCGACGATCGACGCGAGCCGGGCGAGCCCTTCCTCGACGATGCGCTCGGCGGTGACGTCGCGCGTGATGCAGCGCGTGCAGACGAAGTCGCCGTCGCGGAACATGCCGCTCGACGAGACCACCACGTGGCGGATGGTGCCGTCGCGGCACCAGAGGCGCGCGGGAAGGCTGTGGAACGTCTCGCCGCGCACGAGCCGCGTGAGGAAATCCTCGACCACCGGCTGGTCGACGTGGAAGCGGTTGATCTTCCTTCCGACGTATTCCTCGCGCGTGTAGCCGAGCATCTCGAGCTCGGATTGGTTTGCCCAGAGGATGGTGCCGTCGGGTCCCACCATGTGCAGGCCTTCCGCGGCGTGCTCGAGGAAATCCTCGAGGTGGGCAACGCGCCGGCGCAGCGATTCGGCCTCCAGCTCGAGCTCGCGGATGCGCGATCGCTCCGCTTGCTCCGGGGGAAACTCCATTTCGATCGGCATCCCCCGAGCGTATCTTGCACGGCGGAGGCGTGGATGTAGGAGCGTTCCTACAGCCCTCGCCATCGGGCGGGTTTAGAGTGGCCCGATGCGAATCGAGTCTTGCACCCACGCGGTCCAGCTCTACGGCGACGAGGCGTCCCTCATGCGGCGCCTCACCGCCTATGTCGCGTCCGCGCTCGAGTCCGGCGCGGGCTCGGTGGTGATCGCGACGGAGCCCCACACGGTGCGCCTGCTCGAGGCGCTGGGCGCCTCCGGCGTCGACGTGTGCGGAGCGTGCGAAGCGGGGCAGCTCGTCCTCGAGGACGCGGGCGCGGCGCTCGATCGGTTCATGGCGGACGGATGGCCCGACGCGCGCCTCTTCCGGCAAACGCTCCTGCCGCTGATCGAGCGCGCGCGCGGCGATGGGCGGCCGGTGTCCGCCTTCGGCGAGATGGTGGTGCTGCTGTGGCGGCAGCGTGCGTACGCGGCGACCCTGGAGCTGGAGCGGATGTGGACGCGCGTCTGCGACGAGCAAGGCATCGAGCTTCTCTGCGCCTATCCGCGCGACTGCTTCCCGCGCGAGGGCCGCGAGACGATCGCGGAAGTCTCGGCGGCGCACACCCGGGTCTTCGCCGACTGACGTAGGAAAGCTCCGATAGACCGCGGGCATCCTGCTCCTACATACTGCGAACGCGGCTCTTCCTCGCGCGCGACTCCCCCTCGCGGCCGGGCCGCTCAAGGCGATTCGAATGCAGACCTACACCTGGCGAGACCTGCTCGACCTCGCCGCCGATGAAGCCGCCGTCGTTTCCGTGTCGCGCGATTTCCTCGCCTCGCTCGACCCCGCCGAAGTGATGCGGCTCCCCGAGGCCTGCATGCCGCGCAAGCTCTTCAACGCGGCGGACATCGGGCAATACGCGCTCGACCTCGTGCGCGAGCATTCCGACGGGTTCGAGGGCGCCGCGCCGCTGGTGCATCGCATGGCCGCGTTCTTCGCCCAGGCGAACATCCGCCTCTCGCAGCTCCTCGCGCGCACCCACGACGCGCAGGGTGGCGAGGTGCGCGAGTCGGCCTAGCCGCCGAAGCGCGCTTGCCGTCGCCCGGATCGGCGGTTCAGAATCGTAGGAGGCCCCCACGCCTGGGGCGCCGGTGAGGACCCCCGAATGGAAACGTTGATCCGCGAGCTTCGCGCGATGACCGAGAAGCAGGCCGTATCGAGCCAGCAGCTGAGCGGGGCGATCCTCGCGGTGTGCGTGCGCTTCAAGGACCTGTTGGATGCGCGCATGGCGGGGATCCAGGCGCTCGCCACCGCGATCGCCCTGCAGCCGGAGCTCGATGCGCAGAAGCTGCACGACGATTTCGTCCACGGCTTGCGCGCGCATTTCGAGACGGTGCGCAACATTCCGCAGGAGCTCAAGGACGTCGCCACGGCGATCAAGCTCGCCGCCTCGGACCTGCGCTAGGGCTCGCCGCTCCCGGCCGGGAGCCGATGCTCGATCTGGCTCAGCCGCACGGATGCGGAAGCGAAGAGCTCCGCCAGTTGCCGGACCAGCTCGCCGATATCCCGATCGCCGCGGTACTTGAGGTCGCATTGAAGCAGCGTGACCGCGGCGGCGTGGAGATCCGCGCGGCGATCGAGGACCGCTTCGCGGCAATCGCGCGGCAGGGCGGCGATTTCCTCGGGGGCGAGGCGTGCCAGCGCATCCTCGAGGGCGCGTTCCACGCCCTGCGCATCTCGGGCGGTGAGGATGATCTCGCGGACGGTGCGGAAGCGCGGCATGGCGCCGCGAATTTTAGCAACGGCCGCGTGGAATGCAATAGGGCTGCAAGCGAAAACGACCCAGGCGATGCGCCTGGGCCGCGAACATGATGGTGGGTCGTAGTGGGATCGAACCACTGGCCCCCGCCGTGTGAAGGCGATGCTCTACCGCTGAGCTAACGACCCGGGGAAAGAAGCGACATTTTACCAGAGCGGCCCCGCGCCGCGAATCGCTAGAATGCTGCGATGATCCGCACCCGCTTCGCTCCCAGCCCCACCGGCTACCTGCACCTCGGCGGCGCGCGCACCGCGCTCTTCAACTGGGCCTTCGCGCGCCGCTACGGCGGCAAGTTCATCCTGCGCGTGGAGGACACCGACCTCGAGCGCTCGACGCGCGAATCCGAGCAGGCGATCTTCGACGCCATGAAGTGGCTCGGCCTCGACTGGGACGAGGGCCCGTTCTTCCAGATGCAGCGCCTGGCGCGTTATCGCGAGGTGGGCGAGGCGTTGCTGTCGAAGGACCTCGCGTACTGGGACTACACCTCGAAGGAGGAGCTCGAGGCGATGCGCGAGGCGCAGATCGCGCGCGGGGAGAAGCCGCGCTACGACCGGCGCTGGCGCGACTCGCACGAGACGCCGCCCGAAGGGGTGGCGCCGGTGCTGCGCTTCAAGAATCCCCTCGCGGGCGACGTGAGCTGGGACGACCTCGTGAAGGGGCCGATCAGCATTTCCAACGAGGAGCTCGACGACCTCGTGCTGCTGCGCCAGGACGGCGTGCCGACGTACAACTTCGGCGTGGTGGTGGACGACATCGACATGGCGATGACGCACGTCATCCGCGGCGACGACCACGTGAACAACACGCCGCGCCAGATCAACCTTTACCGGGCGCTGGATGCGAACCTCCCGCTCTTCGGGCACGTGCCGATGATCCTGGGGAGCGACGGGCAGCGATTGTCCAAGCGCCACGGCGCGGTGAGCGTGATGCAGTACAAGGAGGACGGCTTCCTGCCCGACGCGATGGTGAACTACCTCGCGCGCCTCGGCTGGTCGCACGGCGACGAGGAGGTGTTCTCGCGCGGCGAGCTCGTCGAGTGGTTCGACCTCGCGCACGTGAGCAAGTCGCCGGCGCGCTGGGATCCCGAGAAGCTGCGGTGGCTGAACGGCGAGTACCTGCGGCGCCTTCCGAACGAGGAGATCGCGAAGCAGATGCACGACGCGAAGCCCGGCGTGTACCGGTTCCTCGAGTCGGTGATGGACCCGATCGCGATGATCGCCGCGGGGCGCGCGAAATTCCAGACGCTGCTGGATGTGGAGCAGTTCCTGATGGCGATGGCGCAGCCGCCGCATCTGGAAGCGGCGCTCGCGAACGACCACCTGGGGGAGGGCGGGCGGCGCGTGCTGGGCGAGCTCGCCGCGAAGCTGCGCGCGCTTCCGGAATGGAGCGCTGCCGCGATCGGCCCCGTGCTCAAGGAAACCGTGAAGGCGCTCGGCGTGAAGCCGCCCGCGGTGATGATGCCCTTCCGCGTGGCGCTGACCCACCAGGCCCAGACGCCGGCGATCGACGCGATCGCCGCCGCGCTCCTCAAGGATGTGGCCCTCGCGAGGTTGGATGAGGCCGCCGCCCGCTGATATAATGCAGGGCTCGGTCGGGGGTATAGCTCAGCTGGGAGAGCGCTTGCATGGCATGCAAGAGGTCAGCGGTTCGATCCCGCTTACCTCCACCAAGATTCCTCGGAAGCCGGGGAGCCCTCTAGCTCCCCGTTTTCTTGTCCCCATCGTCTAGAGGCCTAGGACACCGCCCTTTCACGGCGATAACCGGGGTTCGAATCCCCGTGGGGACGCCAGAAATGAAAAGAGCCACCCTCGTGGTGGCTCTTTTCATTTGTACCGTTCGCATGACGATTCGAACCCACAAAGGGTTCGACAACACGAGGCCGCTCAAGCCAGGCCTCGTGTTGGACGCCGGCCCAGCCCAGCTTCTCTCGGGCCGGCGGTCCGAAGCGCCTGGCTTTGGCGCTTCGGACGAATCGCGCGAGGATTGGTCGCAGCGCGATTCGCAATCCCCGTGGGGACACCGCAATCCCCGTGGGGACGTTGTTTTTTGCCGGTCCAGCCCCATTTAACTCATTCCCATCTCGAGGACATCACCGATGACCGAAACCCTGCAGTGCCTGAAGAAACATGGCCAGCGCCTGGACCTCGAGATCGCCAAGGAGCTTCGCGTGCCCTTGGCCACCGTGAGGCAGCACCTGACCGCCCTCGCCGATGCCCGTGAAGCGATCATCTGCAAGACGATCCAATTCGAGAATGGGCGGCAGATCGAAGCGTGGCAAGGTCGCATATCCGGATTCGTTCCGCCGCCCGCGCCGGGTCGCAAGCCGAAGGCCAAGAGCTAAGCGGCTTCAGCCAAGATGAAAACGCCCACCTCGTGTGGGCGTTTTTCATTGTCCTCCCACGGTATTCGAACCTTTGAGGGTTCGATAGGACGGGCCGCTCGAGCCAGGCCTCGTGTTGGACGCCGGCATGGATCCGCGACGCCTTGCCAGCTATAGCACCAAGTGCTATAGTGACAAATGCCGTCGAAACGTCGCTTCCGCTCCGCGCCTGCCACGCCGTCCGGCAAATTGCGGCCAGACCGGGCATTCCGCACGCGGTACTTCGCGAAGCAGGCAAGGAGCGGCGGCATCTCCGACGACGAGCTATGGAAGGCGATCCTGGAATTACGGAGGGGCCAAGGCGAATCGCTGGGCGGCGGTGTCTGGAAGAAGCGCCTCGACAAGAATCGCCAGCGCGCGATCGTTTTGAACAAGGTCGATGCTTTCTGGATATTCGTTTTTCTCTTTGCGAAGAAGGACCAGGACAACATCACATCGAAGGAACTCGAAGGGTTCAAGAAGCTCTCGAAGGATTACGAGCGTGCCGATATCGAGAGCCTCGTCGAACATGGCGAGATTCAGGAGATCTTCAATGAACCGCGGAAGTAAGACCGGGAAGACCAAGCGTGCGAAGAGCGGCGCGTTTGAAGCCATCCACAGCGCCGCCGCAGGACTTCATCGAGCGGGAGCGATCGACAAGGCGACGATGAAGGAGTACGAGGAGCTCTGCCTCAAGCCGACGAAGGAAGTCACCGCGAAGGATGTCGTTCGCATCCGCGCCCGCGCCAAGGTGAGCCAGAACCTCTTCGCGCGCTACTTGAACACCAGTGCTTCCACCGTCCAGAAATGGGAGACCGGGGCCAAAAAACCGGGCGCCATCGCTTCGAAGCTCCTGAGGGTCGTGGAGAAGCACGGGCTGGATGTACTCGCATAGCGCCCTTCAACCGCGTCGCCGCGATGAAACTGAACGTCCTCTCCGACCTACACCTTGGCCTCGGCGCCTTGCCGATTCCGGAGAACGACGCCGACGCGGTCATCCTCGCCGGTGATATCGCCCGCCCGAAGGAAGCCATCGCCTGGGCGCAAGGCTTCGCCAAGCCCGTGTTCTACGTGCCCGGCAACCACGAGTTCTACGGCGGCAGCATCACCGGCACCGTCGCCGAGCTCAAGCAACGGTGCGCCGGGACGAACGTGCGCGTGCTCGATAACGACGAAGTAGTCTTCGGCGGCGTGCGATTTCTCGGAAGCACGCTGTGGACCGACTTCATGCTCTTCGGCGAAGGCGAGAAGCGAGATGCGGCGCTGCGGGAAGCGCAAAGGCTGATTCGAGATTTCAGCCGGATCCGCATCGGCGACGCGGACGAGCGCGTGTTCGCCCCCGCCGATTCCGCGACGTTGTTCGACACCCACGCGCGTTGGCTCGCCGGCAAGCTCGCCGAGCCGCACGACGGCCCGACGGTCGTGATCACCCACCATGCGCCATCGCCAAGGAGCATCCACCAGAGGTTCGCGGGCTCGCTCCTCAACGCATGCTTCGTCTCCGATGCCGAGCGCCTCGCCGACGGCACTCGCGCACGCATGTGGATCCACGGGCATACGCACGATAGCTTCGATTACGACCTCAATGGCACGCGGGTGGTGTGCAATCCACGCGGGTATGCCAAGGAAGGCGTGAACGAGAATCCCCGCTTCGATGCGAATTTCCTGGTCGAGATCGGCTAGCGCTATGCCACACTGTGCGCCACCCATCGCGCGTACTGGAATAGCCGAATGATTCTTTCTCCATCCCGATTCGCCGTTGCGCTTCTCCTCGGCATCGCGGCCTCGCTGCCTTGCGCCGCCGAGAGCTTCGCTTCCTCTGCCTCGAGCGCCGCGTCCACCTCGGTCGGCAGCTTGTCCGATTCGCTCCACGACTCGAGCGGCAGCTCCACGCGCAATGTCGCGGAAGGCGACTACCGCATCATCGAGGTCGCGGAAGCGGACGGCGCGGGCAAGCTGCGCATGAAGATGCAGCACATCGCGAACGCGAGGGAAAACACCGCGGTCATCTACCTCGATGTCCCGCGTGCGGCGCTCGGAAATCGAACCGCAGCGCCCGGCGACATCGTGGGTGTGCGTCAGCGCCCCTACGGCTACGAATTCGCGTGGGCCGACACGGGCGTCGCGTTCTTCCTCGTGCTCGCCGCCGAATGGCAGCGCGACCTGGATCTGCGCCCCGTGCAGCTTTGAAGCTTCGCCTGCTGCTGCTCGCCGCCGCCCTGTGGAGCTGCGCACAAGGCGCGCAGGCATCATCAGCATCTCTCCAGTTTTGCGATGCGCCGGCACCGATGACCGCGCGGCAGGCGGACCGGCTGCTGCGCTTCGCCGCGCTCATCAAGCAGGAGCTCGACCGCTCGGGTGAAACCGTGGCATTGGTCGCGCGCTCCGGCGTGGACCTCAGCCGCTTCGGCCTGCGTTACTCGCATGCGGGCATAAGCCTCAAGGCAAGCGGCAACGCGCCGTGGTCGGTGCGCCAGCTCTACTACGCGTGCGACGAGCGGCGTTCGCGACTGTACGACCAGGGCCTCTCCGGCTTCCTCTTCGGCACCGACGATCCGGATGCGGGATACGTGTCGATCGTGCTGCTCGACGGCACCGCGGCCGCCATGCTCGAGCGTGCCGCGCTCGATGCCGCGCTTGCGCTGCATCTCCTCGCCGCGAGCTACAGCGCGAATGCGTACCCGTTCAGCGTGAGCTACCAGAATTGCAACCAATGGGTGGCGGAGCTGCTCGCCTCGGCGTGGGGCGCGCTCGACGATGGCCCGGGCCTGCGCGAGCGTGCGCAGGGTTGGCTGCGAAAGAGCGGCTACCAGCCGACGGCGGTCGATGTCGGCTCGCACTGGCTGATGGCGGTCGCCCCCTTCGTTCCTTTCATGCACTTCGACGACCATCCCGAGGATGATCTCTACGCGCTGCGAGTGCAAACCAGCCTGCCGCGATCCATAGAAGCCTTCGTCCACAAGCGAATGCCTGGCGCGATGCGCATCGAGATGTGCCACGATGGCGCGAAGGCGGTCATCCACCCCGGCTGGGAGCCGATCGCCCGGGGCTGTCGGCCGCGAGAGGGCGATCGCGTGATCGACCTCGACGACGCTCGATGAGGACCCGTTGGGCGGATAATGAATGACCCGAAACCGAAGGACAGTCCACTTATGCGCGTTGCCCGCCTGAAGTCGCTCTTCGAGGAAGTCCTCAAGACCCTTCCCAAGCCGTATACCGAAGATGTCGTCGAGGATGTCTTCGTCGCCATCGAGAACGACCCCCGCTGGAAGAAGGAATACGAGGACCTGCGTTACAACCTGCACAAGAACGTCGTGAATCCCTGGGGTGGATTCTGGATCGCGCACCTCACCGGACGCATCGCGGGCGAGCAGGTTTCGGCCTCGCGCACCACGCTGATCGAGGCTTACACGAAGCTCGCGAAGGGGCCGAAGCCCACGGCCAAGAAGGTGAAGGAGCCCGAGGCGTTGAAGGCGATGTCCGAGTACTTCTTCGCGAACAAGGAGGCGCTGCCTCCCGCCGTGCGCGAGAACCGCAGCCTGATCCTCGAGCTCATCAAGGCCGGGATCGGCGTCCCGGACGCGTTCGCGAAGAGCCTCGAGAAGCCCGCGCTCGCGCGCTAGCCGAGGGATCGCGGCGATCTTCGACGTCGTCGTCATCGGCGCCGGCGCGGCGGGGATGATGTGCGCCGCCACGGCGGGGCAGCGCGGCCGGCGCGTGCTGCTGGTCGATCATTACGCGAAGGTCGGCGAGAAGATCCGCATCTCCGGCGGCGGGCGCTGCAATTTCACCAACCTGCACGCGACGCATCGCGACTTCCTTTCCGTCGATCCCGCGTTCTGCCGTCCCGCGCTCGAGCGCTACACGCCGCGCGATTTCATCGCGCTCGTCGAAAGCCACGGCATCGCATGGCACGAGAAGACGCTCGGACAGCTCTTCTGCGACGCAAGCTCGCTCCAGATCGTCGACATGCTCCGCGCCGAATGTGCGAAGGGCGGCGTCGACTGGTGGCAGCCGTGCGAGATCCGCGACGTGCGGCACGACGGCGCGCTCTTCAGCCTCGAGACTTCGCGAGCGACGGCGGCGGCCAAATCGCTCGTCATCGCGACCGGCGGGCTCACGGTGCCCAAGATCGGCGCGACGCCCTTCGCGTACAAGGTGGCCGAGCAGTTCGGGCTCGGCATCGTGCCGCCCAAGCCCGCGCTCGTGCCGCTGAGCTTCGAGCCGCGCTTCCTCGAGCATTTCTCGGAGCTTTCCGGCGTCTCCGCGCAAGTCGAGGTGCGCTGCGCGGG